>JAQBHE010000170.1:0-6163 GCA_032128015.1 Holophagae bacterium | reverse complement strand
GCGAAGGCAATCTCGCCGTCACCCAGCCAATAGAACAGCGGTTTTACGCCGGCGCGATCGCGGGCCAGCAGCAGCCGCCGCGCTCGCGCGTCCCAGATCGCCAGCGCGAACATGCCGTCGAGGAGCGGCACGAGGTCGACGCCGTGCTCTTCGTACAAGTGCGGAAGCACCTCGGTGTCGACCTGGGATCGCAGCCGATGGCCGCGCTCGGCAAGCCGCGCCCGCAGCTCCGAAGCGTTGTAGATCTCGGCATTGGCGACGCTGGTGACCGTACCGGTCTCGTTGGCGAAAGCGGTCGCCGGCGCCTCGGGGTCGATGATCGCGAGGCGACAGAATCCAAAGGCGCACTCGCGCTCGGCGAAAAACGCAAATCCGTCCGGCCCACGATGAGCAAGGCCTCCCACCATCAGCCGCGCGAGCTCTTCGCGCTTCCCGGGACTCCCGTCGCCGCCGACGATGCCCGCAATCCCGCACATCAATCGCCACTCAGCCTCTCTAGAACAGCACGATCAGCCACAGAAACCCCGGCCCCTCGGTTTACAATAGAGCCTCGAAGGCCACCAGGCCCACACGACAGCAACCTTCCCTTCACCCTCAAGGGGCCGAGCGGTCTGGGCCGGGAGTCTGTCAGAATTCAAGCCCTTCAGATGCGGTGAAGGCGCAGCCATCGAGAAACCGCATCTCCAGGAGGACATTGTTAACGTGAACACCCCCCGAAACTCCGCCGTGGTCTCGCAAGCCGACTCGATCGAAGCGATGTACCGATTGTTCGGGGAAACACCGCCGCCGTGTGCTAAGGCTGCCGCGGAAACGGTGCCCGAGCCTTATCGATCGTTGCTCGACCACGAACGTCACATGACGGTGGCTCTCGAGGATCACCACCACACCTCGTTGAACCTCGTGGTCAAGGGACGCACTCACACCCCGCCATTCTACGCCCGTCAGATTCTCCTGCTCGGGGGTCCGGATCTGCGGGTTGTCCTCTTCGGCCTGATGCGCTTCGACCTCCGGCAGGTCGCCGAGTCGGTGCAGCGCCAGATCCTGGAGGAGAGCATCCCGCTGGGTCGGATCTTGATCAGTCACGGAGTGCTGCGACAGATCACCGCTCCCCAGTTGCTTCGCATCGACCCCGACGCGGAGCTGCGCCGTGATTTCGGCCTCTCGGCGGCGTGGTCCGGCTCGGTCTACGGGCGGTTGGCGACGATTCTCTGCAACGACACTCCTGCGGTCGACCTGCTCGAGGTGCTGCCTCCCGCCTGAGAGCGGGAGGTGCTGCCTCCGGGCTGCTAGGCGCCGCGAGACGCCAGCTCGAGCAGGGCCTCGCCGACCACGGCTCGCCGCCACCCCTGCAGCCCAAGCGGCAGTTCGTGGTCGCCGTCGCGCACCGCGGTGATCAATTCCTCGATCCAGCGTCGGCGCACCAGGAACTCTGGAGGTAGCCCGAGCTCGACGGCAGCCTTGCGCGCCAACTCGCGGAGCTCGGCGACCCGACCTCGCGGCGCCGGTCCGCTTCGGCGGCGCGTCGAAGCCGGCTCCAGGGCGATGGCCTCCCCGCTCGAGACCACGCCGAGCAAGGCCTCGCCGTAGCGTGCCAGCTCGCGCGGTCGCAACGACTCCACCTCGCGCAACGACTCGACGGTCCGCGGCCGCCGGCGCGCCATCTCGATCAAAGCCTCGTCACGGACCACGAAGTTGCGCGGCAGATCGCGCCGGGCCGCGTGCTCTTCACGCCACCTCACCAGGGCACGCAGCACCGCCGACTGACGCGGGCCGAGCGAGGCGCGCAGCAATCGCGCGACGACAAACTCTGGGTCGAGCCGCGCCTGGCACGCGGTCACCAGGCCCGCGGCCTCTTCCCGCGCCCAGTTGGTCCGCCCCAGGCGTTCGAGGTCGGCGGTCAGGCGCTCGTGGGCCGGCAAGAGGAACGCGGCATCGAGACCCGCGTACTGGATCTGCGCTGCGGTGAGCGGTCGGCGCAGCCAGTTGGACCGCTGCTCGGCCTTCGGCAGCTCGACTCCGAACAGTTCCTCGACCAGGCGCTGATAGCCCGGAGTCGGACCGTATCCCGCCAGAGTCGCCGCCACCTGGGTGTCGAAGATGCCCTCTGGATACGAACCGAAGGTGTGTTGGAGCACCTCGAGGTCTTCGCTTGGCGAGTGCAGCACCTTGATCACACGCGGGTCGGAAAGCAGCTCGGCGAGCGGCGACAGATCGTCGATCTCGACGACGTCGATCAAGAACACTCGCTCCGGGTCGCCGACCTGGACCAGTCCGAGCTTCGGGAAGTAGGTCCGGGTCCGCACGAACTCGGTGTCGAAACCGATCGCCCGGCAACGGCTCCAGCGCTCG
Source organism: Holophagae bacterium (assembly GCA_032128015.1). Taxonomy (GTDB): domain Bacteria; phylum Acidobacteriota; class Thermoanaerobaculia; order Multivoradales; family Multivoraceae; genus JAQBHE01. The sequence goes on along the minus strand of JAQBHE010000170.1, from coordinate 3,814 downwards.
ACCAATTGCGCCAACGTGTCGGTACGGGTCACCAGCTCGGGCGCCGGCGGCGAGGGGTACGGTGGACTCATGCGTAGGGCGCGGCGAGGCGCAGGTCAAGGGAGCGGCAAGTACTCGCGGCCTCGCGGAGTCCTGGCGCCGGTCGCGATCCGCGGCCGGCGGCATCGTACAATACGGCTCCTGCAGCACCCGCGCCTCCCTTCGATCCCATGGCTCCCACGAAACTTCCCCTAGCAATCCTCGGCGGCTCCGACCGCACTGCCGGATACCTGCCGCCCAGCGGCCACGATCAGCACTCGCTCAGCGGCTGCAAGGGGGTGGACATCCGGATCGGCGGACGGCGACTCATCGAAGTCCTGGTCGATCGCTACCGCGAAAACGGCCATTTCGACCCGATCTACGTCGCCGGACCGGCGGCGGCCTATCGGGATGTTCTCTCTGGGGTGGAGGTCTTCGACACCGACGGCGGATTCGGTCGCAACCTCCAGATTTGCATCGAGCGCCTGGCCGAGCGCCACCCGGGCCGCCAGCTGGCGATGTCGACCTGCGACATCCTTCCCGAGCCGGCCGAGCTCGACGGCCTGCTGGCAGACTACCGCCGCCACGCGCCGTGCGATCTTTGGTTTCCGCTGATTCGAGCCCCGCAAGATCTATCCGTGCTGGGCGAGTCGAAGTGGAAACCGCGCTATCGGGTCACCCCGTCGGCCGGCGAGCCGACCTTGGTGTTGCCCAGTCACCTGGCGGTGTTCGACCCCGAGGCGATGCGTCTTGGTTTCCTCTATCGCCTGCTGGACGTCGCCTACCAGACTCGCAACCGGCCGGTTCTCTACCGCCGCGCCCATATGTTGCGCCGGTTGATCACCGGTCTTTTGCTTCACGATCTGCGCCAACTCGTGACCCTTCGGCTGCCGAACGTCACCTGGGACGTAGTCCGCTATGGCTACGCCGCTTCGCTCAAGCTCGGCGACGGGACCGCGACCCAGACCGAGATCGAGTACGTGATCCGCCGAATGTTCACCGCCCGCCGCCATCGGCTCGCCCACCCCGATCGTTTGACCCGGCTGCCGGTGCTCGACGGTATGTCGTTCGCCCGTGACATCGACACCCTCGAGGAGGCCAAGGCGATGAGCGAGTCGACCGGGGACCGGCCGAGCCCGACCGAGGTGACCGCTTGCTAGGAGCCTGGCGTCTTTCTTCCACGGGCTGCGCTACGCAATCCGCGCGCTGGCGCGGGATGCTCGCCACGGTGTTCCTGCTCGGTATCGCCGGCACATCGGTGTTGCGCGCGGCGCCCCGCCCCGACGTGGTCCTGGTCAGTGTCGACACCCTGCGCGCCGACGCCCTCGGCAGCTACGGAGCGGACCCGCCAATGTCTCCAGAGATCGACGCCTTGGCGCGCCGCGGGGTGCTCTTCGAGGACACCCTCACCACCGTCGGCAAGACCGGCCCGGCCTTCGCGTCGTTGTTCAGCTCGCTATACCCGCCGAGCCACGGCGCCCGCCGCAACGGCGTGCCGATGCGCTCCGACGTTCCGGTGCTCGCCGAGCTGCTAGCCGCGGCCGGCTATCAGACCGGCGCATTTCTCTCCAACTGGACCCTGCGGTCGGAGCTGGCGGCGGTACACCGCGGCTTCGACGTCTTCGACACCGACTTCGATCGCAAGCGCAACGCCTTCGGCGCCTCCGAGCGCAGCGCCCATGCGGTAAGCGCCGCCGCCGTGGCTTGGCTCCGAAGCCGCGACCGCACGCGACCGGCCTTCGTTTGGGCGCATTTCAGCGAGCCGCACACTCCCTACGAGGAGCACCCCGGGTTCCTGCCGCCGCGACCGCCAGCCACCGACGGTTCGGGACGCCTCAAGCGCTGGCGCTACGCCAGCGAAGTCGCGTTCACTGACCACGCCGTCGGCCAGCTGCTGGCGACGATCGAGCGCACCCTGGAGTCGCCGCCACTGGTGGTCTTCTTGAGCGACCACGGCGAGAGCATGGGTGAGCACGACTACTGGGGACATGGCCGGAACGCCCTTTCGCCATCGCTCCGGATCCCCCTAGTTTTCGTCGGGCCGCGGGTGCCGGCCGGCCGTCGATTGGCCACGCCGGCCTCGATCGTCGATGTCCTGCCGACTCTGCTCAACCTCCTCGACCTCCCGCAGCCGCCTGGGATCGCCGGCATCAGCCTGGCCCCGAGCTGGAGCGAGGCGCCGTTCGAGCACCGAGCGCGCTACGTGTTCGCAGACCGACACACCGCGGTCCGCAAGAAAGCGCGCGAGGGTTTCCAGAACCCCCTCGAGATCGGCATCGTCCGCGACCAGGTGAAAGCGATCTTCGACTTCTCGAAGCGCGAGCTCCGGTACTACGACTTGCGCCTCGATCCGGGCGAGAACCGACCGCTGAGCGCGCCGCCCGACGACGGCAGACCGCCGCTCGGTCGTCAGCTGGCGAACTGGTATCGCGACCTGCCGAAGTACACCGGGTTGGAGAAACAGCTGTCCGAGGAGGATGCTCGGCAGCTGCGCAGCATGGGCTACGTCGACGGCGACTAGAGCCGAACGGTAACTTCGCTGGCGGCCAGGATCGCGCAGTCGGCGATCAGATTCGCGGCCTGTTCCAGAGCTTGGAGGCTCGGGAAACTCGGCGCCAGCCGCAGGTTGCGATCCTCGGGATCGTTGCCCCCGGGGTACGTGGCACCCGCGGGCGTGAGCAGCAGGCCGGCTGCTTTCGCCAGGTCGACCACTCGCAACGCGCACCCCGGCGCCAGGTCGAGGCTGATGAAGTATCCGCCCGCAGGCTTGCGAAATGTCGCGAGCTCGAGTCCGCCAAGCCGCTGCTCCAGCACCCTGCATACCCGGTCGAACTTGGGACGCAAGATCTCCGCGTGCCGACGCATGTGCGCGCGGATCCCCTCGATATCGCGGAAGAATCGGACGTGACGGAGCTGGTTCAGCTTGTCGGGACCGACAGTCTGACGGGAGTAGCCGCGACGGAGCCAAGCGACGTTGGCGTCGCTCGCAGCCACCATTGCCACACCCGCACCGCCGAAACTGACCTTGGAAGTCGAGCCAAAGATCAACGGCCGATCGGGGTTGCCGGCGGATTGGCAGTGGTCGAAGATGCTGGCGAGCGGCGGCGGATCGTCGACCAGGTGATGGACCGCATAGGCGTTGTCCCAAATGATCCGAAAATCGGCCGCTTTGGTCGGCATGCTCGCCAGCACCTCGACCGCTTCGGCGCTGTAGGTGATGCCGGTGGGGTTGCTATAGCGCGGAACGCAGATCATGCCGCGGACCGCGGGATCCTCCGCGACCAGGCGGGTTACGGTGTCGAGATCCGGGCCGGCGTCGTCCATCCTGACCGGCACCATCTCGATTCCCAAGCGCTCGCAAATCGAGAAATGGCGGTCGTATCCGGGGACCGGGCACAGGAAGCGCACCTTCGGCTCACGCACCCACGGGCCGGCGCCACCGGGAACCCCCCGAAGCATCGCCTGCACCAGCGCGTCGTGCATCAACCGCAGGCTCGAGTTGTCCTGGACCAGGACGTTCTTCGCCGGCACCTCGAGGAAGTCCCCGAACAGCCGTCGCGCCTCTGGCAAGCCGTCGACGCCTCCGTAGTTGCGACAGTCGGCGCCGTCGGCGGCCAGGAAATCGCCGGGGCCGACCACGCTCAGCATGCCGTTTGCGAGGTCGAGCTGCTCGGGACATGGCTTGCCCCGGGTCATGTCCAAGCTCAGACCGGAGTCCAGCGCGCGTCGATAGCGTTCCGCCGCCGAGGCAGCCAAGGCCGCAACGGCCGCTGCGGCCGGCGCGGCCGGCGCGGCC
>JAQBHE010000169.1:0-2632 GCA_032128015.1 Holophagae bacterium | reverse complement strand
TCCGGCGCTGGCTCGGTGGCAACCACCTCGCCCATGATCACCACCGGCGGTCGCCCGAGCAACTCGTCGTCGGTAGGCATCACGAATGTCGAGCCGTGTCCTGGCACCGCCAGGCCGAGGCTCGCAGCGAGCGCGATCGCGGCGAACAGGGTGTCGCCGAGGCTGCTTCGGTGAACGCTGGGCACGATGTTTTTCCTTTGGTGTTTGCGGAAGTTTGCGGGAGTTGAACGAGAAACGGAGCGCGGCGTCTCCCGGCAAGCCAGCAAAGCCTATGCCATTTTAGCATCGATCGAAGGTCCGCAGATAGCCGGCGGACCATCGAATCGCTTGGAATCGTGAGGATGCACTGTTCATGCCACCGCATGCCACCGCCGAGCTTTTCGCCTACGGTGTGCGCTGGTCGGCCAGGTCCTGCGCCCGTTGCGAGAGCGTCTCCAGTTGCTCGTCGAGCCGCGCTCTCAGGGCTTCACGCTCGCTTTCATCGAGCTGTCGCGGTACCTCGAGCGGCTCGCCGGAGACCACCGCGACGCGGGTCCCAGGGTAGGGCACGGTCATCCGATCCCAGGAGCGCAAGCGCCAGCCACGCCGGCACGCGAACGCCAACGGCAGCACCGGCGCCTGAGCGAGTTGCGCCAGCGTGACCACGCCGAGCTTGGCCCGGTGGCGCGGGCCTCGAGGACCATCGGGAAGCATGACCAGCGTGCCACCTTGCCGGGTCAAGTCGCGGTAGAGCTCACGAAGACCCTCGCGACCGCCCCGCGAGGCCGATCCGCGGACCATTCGGACCCCCAATGGCCTCGCGACCCGAGCCACCAGCTCACCGTCGTCGGAGTGGCTGGTCATGCTCGCCAGGCGACGACGGGGGAGCACCACGCGTATCATGAAGCCGGCGCTGACGACGGTCTGGTCGTGCCAGTAGGCGATGATTGCCGCATCCGGCAAGCGGTCGATACTTGCCAGTACCCCGGCGTCGATCTCGCGACGCTGCAGCGCTGACAGCAGCCGCAAAACGCCGCGAACACCGAGCGCGGCCATCGGCATCAGGGAGCGCTTTCTCATCGGGCGAGAAGGGCGCCAGTTGATATCGACACCCCGAGCAGCAGAGAATCCGTGGTGTGCGACGGCTGATCCCTGGCGTATTCTGGTGGCCGCTTGGCGGCGCTTGCCTCCTCGCGCTGTGGTCGTGCGAACGGGCCGCGCCAGCGCCTGCCGCCGCGATCGACATCGACCCTGCGGGGGTTTGGCGCGCCGTTCTCGAGTCTCCCGGTGGCGAACTGCCGTTCCGCTTGGAGGTGCAACGTCAAGAACCCGGCTACCGGGCGGTGGCGATGAGCGTCGACGAACGAGCGCCGTTCTCCGGCGTCGAGGTCTCCGGGTCGCGGATCGTGCTGCACAACGAGTGGTACGACTCGGAGATCGAAGCCGAGCTTTCCGCCGATGGCGAGCGAATGTCGGGACGCTGGCGCAAGACCCAGGCCAGCGAGGATTCGGTGCTGCCGTTTGTGGCGTATCGGGACGACGCGCGACGGTTTCTTCCCACCCCCAGCGAGAGTGCTGTCGCCGCGGATGCCACCGTGGACGGGGTGTGGACCGCGGCGTTCGAGGACGAGGACGGTGGCTTTCCGGCCGAAGGGATCTTCCACCAAAGCGGCGCTCGGGTCACCGGAACATTTCGCACCACCACGGGAGACTACCGATACCTGGAAGGCGACTTCGACGGCGCGCTGTTGCGCCTGTCGACCTTTGACGGCGCCCACGCGTTCCTGTTTCGGGCGCAGCTGACCGCCGAGGGCACGCTGGCTGGAGATTTCTGGTCGCGCGACAGCTATCACGCGACGTGGACCGCGCATCGCGCGGACCCCGGTGCGGCGTTTACGGATCCCTTCGAGCGGGTAGGGATCACCGACCCCGACGGGCGTCTCGACTTCGCGTTCCGAGACCTCGACGGCCGGCTCATTCGCTCCGACGACTCGAGGTTTCGGGGCAAGGTCGTGGTGGTGGACCTGTTCGGATCGTGGTGTCCGAACTGCAACGACTCGGCGCCGCTGCTCGTCGACTGGGCCGAGCGTTATCGCGAGCGCGGCCTCGAGCTCGTCGGTCTGGCTTTCGAGATGACCGGAGACCCCGAGCGCGACCGCCGCTTCGTGCGACGCTACGGCGAACGCCACGGGATTGGCTTCCCGCTGTTGCTTGCTGGCACCAGCGACAAGGCCGCTGCCTCGGCCCTGTTGCCGGCCCTGTCGGCGGTCTTGGCGTTTCCGACCAAGGTCTTCGTCGATCGATCCGGCAAGGTGCGACGAGTGTATTCCGGCTTCGACGGTCCGAGCACCGGCGGCTCTCATGCCGACATGGTTGCGGAGCTCGAGCGGCTGCTCGACCTCCTGCTCGACGAGCCGGCTGCTGGAAGCTGATCGCCAGCGGCGCGAGCCTCCCAAGCGTGGGCCCATGGCGGAACGTTCTCGGATTCCGGCGGCTTGGCTTGGCGCTGCGATCGCGTTGCTCGTGGTGCTCGGCTTCGCCGCCCTCGACGACTACGGCGTGACCTGGGACGAAGGGCTTGGCGACCTGTTCTTCGGCCAGCGCTACTTATCGTACTTCACCAGCTTTGATTCGAAGTTCCTCGATTTCGACG
>JAQBHE010000168.1:0-5685 GCA_032128015.1 Holophagae bacterium | reverse complement strand
GGCTGTTTCTCGAGGCGCTCGAGATTCGCCGCGAGACCCTGGGCAATGTCCATCCCGACGTCGCGAACAGCCTCTACAACCTCGCCGACCTCTACGCCGACCGCGGCCAGTGGGCGGCCGCCGAGCCCCCGGCTCGGGCGTCGCTCGCAATCCTCGAACTGGCGGTGCAAGACCACTGGCGGGTCGCCCTGGTAGAGAGCTTGGTCGGTCGCTGTTTGGTGGGCCTGGGTCGCTACCCGGAGGCCGAGACGCTGCTGCTGCGAAGCCACGCCGCGCTGCTCGAAGAGCGCGGCATCGACAGCAGCTCGACCCAGGAATCGCTGCGCCGGCTGGCCGCGCTGTACCAGGAGTGGGGACGTCCCGCGAAGGCAGCCCAGTTCCAGGCGCAGCTGATCGCCGCACCGTGACCGCTCACCCTCGCTTCGGTCGTCGAGTCGGTTGCGCCGCGCCGCCCCAAGTGCGCACGAGCACCCAGCCGATGAGCCACAGCGACAGCGCTCCCCACGCTAGCGCCCAGACGATCGGCGGCAACCAGGCGATCTCTGCCATCGAGCGAGCGTCGGTTGCCGTCGACGGCGCCTGCGAGCTCAGGCCGACCAGGGTCCACAGGTCGGTGAGTGCGGTCAGCGCGGCGTGGAACCCGATCAGGTGCACCGCGAACATCGCCCCGGGCGCCGAGGCCTCGCGGCCTAGCCAGAACAACGCTACCCCGAGGCCGACGCCGGCGACCAGGGTGAGCAGGCCGGCGAGCGGCTCATCGCCCAAGACGCTGGGCGCGGCGTAGCGCAAGGTCAAGACGACGATCGCGACTCCGAGCGCCAACAGCGCCCGGCGCGCCCGCGCGGCGCTCCGAGCAAGACCGAGAAGGCCGGCAGCGAACAGGGTGACCCCGAGATAGCCCGCGGGCACCACCAGCAGGCGAATTCCACCGGCGGTGAGCGCCACACCGGAGCCGTCCGGGTAGACCGTGTAACGCCGAAACGCCCCGCCGGTTGCGAGCGCGACCAGTCCATGGCTGAGCTCGTGAACCGTGGTCTCGAGCACGCGCAGCGGATAGGCGAGCCACCCCACCCATGGAGCGAACGTCAGCGCGAGGGCCGTCCCCAGCGCGAGCAAGACCATGCGCCGCGGATCGCTCAGGGCACCGCCACCTCGATCTCCCCGATCTCCTCGATCTCGTCGATCACAGCAGCCGAGACAGCCGCTCGATCAGGTCGACCACTCGGTTCGAGTAGCCCCACTCGTTGTCGTACCACGCCACCACCCGCACGAACCCGCGCTCGCACGATGAGGTCGAGAGCGAATCGAAGATCGCCGAGTGCGGGTTGCCGATGATGTCGCTCGAAACCAGCGGATCCTCGGTGTACTCGACGACATTCCGCATTGGACCCTCGGCGGCGGCTCGAACCGCGGCGTTGACTTCCTCGCAGCTCGCCGCGCGGCCGAGCCGGCACACCAGGTCGACGATCGAGCCGTCGGGCACCGGCACCCGGATCGCAATGCCGTCAAGCTTGCCGGCGAGCCTGGGCAGCACCTTGCCCACCGCGCGCGCCGCCCCGGTCGAAGTCGGGATCACGTTCTCGGCGGCGGCGCGGCTGCGGCGCAACGATTTGTGGGGGACATCGGCGAGTCGCTGGTCGTTGGTGTAGGCGTGGATGGTGGTCAGGAAGCCTTCTTCGAGGCCGAAGGCGTCGTCCAGGATCTTCGCGATCGGCGCCAGACAGTTGGTGGTGCACGAGGCGTTCGACACCAGACGGTGTTCCGCCGAGAGCTCGCCGTCGTTGACCCCGATCACCGCCATGAAGTCGATCTCGTCTTTGGGCGGCACGGTCAACACCACTCGTTTTGCCCCCGCCGCGAGGTGCTTCTCGAGCGCCCCACGATCACGGAACACCCCGGTCGATTCGACCACCACGTCGACTCCGAAATCGCACCACGGAATCAGCGCCGGGTCGCGCTCGCCGGTCATCGCGACCCGATCGTCCTCGACCCACATCGCTTCGTCGTCGACCCGCACCGGCTTGTCGAAGCGGCCCATCACGGTGTCGTAGCGCAACAAGTAGGCGAGCTGCTGGTTGTCGTACAGATCGTTGATCGCCACCACTTCGAGGTCGTCGCGGTCGCTGAGGATCCGGAACACACTGCGGCCGATACGACCGAAACCGTTGATCCCGACCCGCACCGGGCCCCCCAAACTCCTGGGCGACCCGCTCACGCCTCTTGTTCCGCGGCGATCTCGCCGAGCCGGCGGATCAGGTCGACCACCCGGTGGGCGTAGCCCCAGCCGTTGTCGTACCACGACAGGGTCTTCGACACCCGGCCGGCGAGCACCATCGTCGCCAGCGAATCGAAAGTGCTGGAGTACGGACTGCGCACGATGTCGCTCGAGACGATCGGGTCGTCCTCGTAGTGGACGATGCCGTGCCACCGGCTCGACACCGCGGTGCGCACCACTTCGTTGATCGCGGTCACAGTCACCGGCCGCTCATGCCAGCACACCAGGTCGACCACCGAGCCGTTGGCCACCGGCACGTTGAACGACTTGCCCGAGATCCGGCCGCGCAGCTCGGGCAGCAGTTCGACGATGGTGGCGGCGGCGTTGGTCTCCTGGGGGATGATGTTCTGGGCTGCGGCCCGTCCGCGCCGCGGATCGTGCGACGGCACGTCGGCCAGACGCTGCTGGTTGGTGTAGGCGTGGACGGTCGACAGGAAGGCGCGCTCGATACCGAACGCCTCGCCGAGGATCTGGAGAATCGGCGCGGCGCAATGGGCGGTGCACGACGCATTCGAGATGATCCGATGCTCGGCGGTCAGGCGCTGGTCGTTGACCCCCATCACCACGGTCAGGTCCGGCGGCTCTTGGGGCGGCGCGCACAGCACCACCCAGCGCGCGCCGCGCTCGAGGTGGCGCTCGAGCTCACCACGGGTGCGCTCGCGACCGGCTGCCTCGACCACCACGTCGACCCCGAGGTCGCCCCAAGGCACCGACCCGGGCTCGCCGGTCGAGCTCATCGGAATCTGCAGACCGCGAACATAGAGGTGGCCCTCGCGGATCGACAGCGCCTCGGGGAACGGACCGAGGATGGTGTCGAAACGGATCAGGTACTCGATCCCCTCGTGATCGGCGGTCTCGTCGATGGCGACGATCCGGACATCGTCGCGGTCGTAGAGGATGCGGAACAGGTTGCGGCCCACCCGACCGAGCCCCATCAGTCCGACCCGCAGTGGTTTCGCGACCCGCGTCCCCGCGAGCGATGACAGTCGGCGAACAGTGGCAGGGTCAGTTGGGCTCAAGCGGATGCTCCGAATCACTGCGCCGGGCATCACTGCACCGGGCGCGACCTGCCGAGTTTCCTATCACAGGCTCGAACGGGCGACTGCTTCGGCAGCCGGTCAGCGGCTGCCGCCGTCGACTCGCAGCACCGCGCCGGTCGTGAAGCTGGCCGCGTCGCTCGCCAAATAGAGCGCCGCGCCGACGATCTCGTGGGGCTCGCCGCCCCGGCGCAGCGCGAGGTCGCGGGCGGCCCGCGCCTGGAACGCTTCGATGTCCCAGGCCTTCGAGACGTCGGTGAAGAACGGTCCCGCCATGATCGCGTTCACCCGGACTTCGGGGCCGTAGGCGAAGGCGAGCGAACGGGTGAGCGACTCGAGGCCCGCCTTGGCCGCACCGTAGGGCTCGGCGTGCGGACTCGGTTGCGACGACGCGACACTGCTGATGCTCACGATCGCCCCGCCGCCGGCCTTCACCATCCGGCTGCCCGCGAGCGCGCTCAACCGGAAAGGCCCCTTCAAGTTGACCGCCACCACCTTGTCGAACAGCTCCTCGGTGACTGCCTCGAGCGACGGGTACAGTGGCGACATGCCGGCGTTGTTGACCAGCACGTCGAGCCGGCCGAAGCGCTCGTAGACGGCGTCGACGAGCGGCTCGAGCTCGTCCCAGCGACCGACATGGCAGGCGCGGGCGAGCGCCTGGCGCCCCATCGCCTCGACCTCGGCGGCAACCCGCTCGCAAGCCTTGAGGCGGCGGCTCGCGATCACCAGATCGGCGCCAGCAGCCGCGAAACCGAGCACCATCTCGCGGCCCAGGCCACGGCTGCCGCCGGTGACCAGTACCACCTTGCCGGTGAAGTCGTGTCGTTGCGAGGGCATCTTGTCGCGGCCGCGTCGGGATCGTCGCCCGGCCGGGCGCAGTATGTCTTAGAATCTCACACGGGTAATCTGGATGTCGATGCACTACGTCACGAGAGGAGCTCCGCCATGGATCCAAGAAAGCGACGATCAAACGCTAAGCCAATGCTCGCCAGCAAGCTCGCTGGCGCGGTTGTGGTGGCTGGCGCAGCGCTCGGCGCCTGGGGCGTTGTGAGCGCCGAAGAGCCGCAGGCAAACGCTCCGAAGGTCGCCCCGGCCGCGACCGCGGCCGTTGCGGTCGAGGCGGCGAAGCCAGCCGCTCCCGCGACCCTGCCGACCGCCGCCGAGACCGCGACCGCAGTCGCGGTTCCGGCCCCCGCTCCGATCGGCAGCGGCGGCTGGATCGCCTACATCGATCCCGAGACCGGCAGGCTGACCGAAGCGCCCCCCGCCGATGGCACCAACGTCCTGCGGGCAGACGCCGCCTTCGCGGCTGGCCTGAGCACTTCCGACGCTGGGTTGGTCGAAGAAGTGCTCCCCGATGGCACGGTCAAAGTGAACCTACAAGGTCGCTTCCAGAGCGCGAGTTACGCCACCGTCTTACCCGACGGCTCGATCGCAGTTCGCCACGCCGAGGGTGCGGTGCCCGCGGCAGCTGCCACCGGCGCCGCCCCCAGCGCCGCGGCCACCCCCGCTTCCCCGAAGACCAAGCCGGAGCCGGACCATGACCACTAGCGCCCGATTCTTGATGCGCATTCCGGCGCTGGCAATGGCACTCGCGCTGGTCGCAGCGACCGCGCCCGCCGCCACGTTCAAGATCATCAACATGGACGGGCCTGGGGAGGGCTTCAACGACCCCACCCCACGAGCGCCGGTTGGCGGCAACCCGGGCACCACCGTGGGCCAACAGCGTCTCAACGTCATGCAACGCGCGGCCGATACCTGGGGCGGAATCCTGGGCAGCTCGGTCGAGATCGCGGTCGAAGCGGTGATGGACCCGCTCGACTGCAACGCCACCTCGGCGCTCCTCGGATCCGCGGGTCCCATCGGGGTCTTCCGCAACATCACCGGCGAGCCGAGGGCCGCGACCTGGTACCACTCCGCGCTCGCCAACGCGATCAAGGGCAGCGACCTCGACCCGGACGCCGACATCACCGCGCGCTTCAACAGCAGTCTCGGTACTCCGGGCTGCTTGGGAGGCGCCGACTGGTACTACGGCTTCGACAACAACCCGACCGCCAACACGATCAACTTCCTGAGCACGGTGCTCCACGAGTACGCCCACGGGCTGGGCTTCTCGACCTTCGTCAACCGAGACTCGGGCGCCAAGTTCATGGGCTTCGACGACATCTACATGGCGTTCCTCGAGGACCATTCGACCGGCAAGAAGTGGCCAGAGATGACCAACACCGAGCGCAAAGCCTCGGCGATCGATACCCGGGACCTGCACTGGACGGGCGCCAACGTCATCGCCAGTGCCTTGACCTACGCGCCGGAGCCGGGTGCCGCGACCGTCCTCACTGGCGGCGTCCATCCATCCGGCCATGTCGAGATGTA
>JAQBHE010000167.1:0-4531 GCA_032128015.1 Holophagae bacterium | reverse complement strand
GCGAGGACGTCGAGGCGCTCGAGCTCGTGGGTGAAGCAGGCGCCGCGGCGCTCGAGATGATCCAGCACCGCCTGGTGCAACGGCGACGGCGGCTCGAAGACCACCGTCGGCCGATAGAGCGCCGCGACCCGTGACCGCCGGTAGAGCGCAATCCGGCCGTCGCGCGGCCCGAGCGCTCCCCGACCGATCCACACCAGTTCGCCGGTCGCCGCCAGGCGGTCGAGCTGGTCGAGGTCGAAGCGGTCGACCCGCGACGGCAAGACCGCTTCGGTCAACGTCGAGTACGGCAACGGCAGGCCTTCGAGCCGCACAGCGGCGTCCTCGAGTCGCCGGGACGAAGAGCGCCAGGCCGGCGGTCCTCCGGTCGGTCGAGGTCCGCTCGCTACGACTTCGGCGCCGCTTGCGACCTGCTGCCACCGCGGTAGAAAAGCCCCGAGCATCGCCGACTCGACCGGCGCCACCTCCCCGCGAAGGCGCGCCAGGGTGCGGCGCTTGATCCGCCGCAGCACGGCCGGATCGCACCACTCGAGTCCGCTGCCACCCGGACGAATCTCGCCGCGCAGCAGCTGGTCGGTCGCGAGCAGCGCGGCAAGCACCGGCTCGACCTGGGCCGGCAGCAGGCCATAGCGCGCCGCCACCGCGGCGGTGGTGAACGGACCGCGGGTGCGGGCAAAGCGGACGACCAACGACTCGAGCGGCATCGCTTCGGCCGCGAGCAGGGAGTCAGGCAAGCCGCTCGGCGGCTGCACCCCAAGAGCGTCGCGGTAGCGCGCGCAATCCTCGGTGGCGAGCCAGCGCACAACGCCGCCGACCCGCGCCCGGCAGGCTCTACGCTCGCCGAGCAGCCGCTCGAGCCACGGCGCGGGATCCTCCGTACTGCGCTCGTCGAGCTCGTCGTGCGACAGATCACCGAGCCGGCGCAGCAGATCGTGAAGCTCGTCGGGGTCGCGGGCGCGGCGGTCCTCGGCGAGACCCTGGAGCTCGGCCTCGACCTCGGCAAGCGCCTCGCCGTCGATGAGCTCGCGCAGCTCGGCCTCCCCCAACAGCTCGCGCAGCAAGTGGCGATCGAGGGTCAGCGCCTGGGCCTTGCGCTCGGCGAGCGGCGCGTCCTGGTCGTAGAGGTAGTTTGCGACGTAGGCGAACGCAAGCGAACGGGCGAACGGCGAGGGCGATGTGGTCTCGACCTCGTCGACCCGCACCTCGCGGCGCTGGATCTGACGCAACAAGTCGACCAGCGCCGGCAGGTCGAAGACGTCGCGCAGGCACTCGCGGTAGGTCTCGAGGACGATCGGAAAGTCGGGGAACCGGCGCACCGAAGCGAGCAGGTTCTTCGCTCGCAGCCGCTGCTGCCAAAGCGGGGTGCGGCGCTGGGCGCGCCTTCGCGGCAGCAACAGCGCCCGCGCCGCCGCTTCGCGGAAGCGCGCGGCGAACGCCGCCGAGCTGCCGACCTGCTCGACGATCAGATCCTCGACCCGCTCCGGATCGAGCACCAGGAAGTCGGCGCCTGGAAGCTCTTCGCTGTCGGCAAAGCGCAAAGCGATGCCATCGTCGGTGGCCAGGGTCTCGACCGCATAGCCTCCTTCTTCGCCCAGCGCGCGCTCGAGCGCCATCGCCCACGGCGCGTGCACCCGCGAGCCGAACGGCGTCAGGATGCACACCCGCCAGTCGCCGAGCTCGTCGCGGAAACGCTCGACGGTGATCGCGCGATCGGTCGGCAGGGTGCCGGTAGCCGCGCGCTGCTCCTCGAGGTAGCTCACGAGGTTGGTGACCGCGTGGGGATCGAGCGGGGTCTCCTGAGCGAGCAACGCGGCCGCCGCATCGCGGTCGAGCGCGCCGAGACGGCGGGTGAAGGCGCCGATTGCGCGCCCGAGCTCGATCGGTCGGCCGAGACCGTCACCGTGCCAGAAGGGCATTCGACCCGGCTCGCCGGGCGCCGGCGTGACAGTGACGCAGTCGCGGGTGATCTCGGCCACCCGCCAAGTCGAGGCGCCGAGGATGACGGTGTCGCCGACCCGGGTCTCGTAGACCATCTCTTCATCGAGCTCGCCCACCCGCGGGCCGTCGCCCGCGATGTGGACGCCGTAGAGACCGCGGTCGGGGATGGTGCCGGCGTTCAGCAACGACACCTGCTTGGCGCCACGACGGGCGGTCAACAGATCGCGCGCGCGATCCCAGGCGAGCCGCGGCCGCAGGTCGGCCAGCTCGTCCGACGGGTAGCGACCGGCGAGCATGTCGAGCACCGCGTGTAGGACACCCGACGACAGGTCGCGAAACGGGTGGGCGCGTTTCACCAGCGCCTCGATCTCGGACACCGTCCGCGGAGCGGTGACGCACAGCGCAACCACCTGCTGCGCGAGGACGTCGAGCGGGCACTGCGGGATCCGCACCGGCTCGAGCTCACCGGCCTGCATCCGCATCGCGACCACCGCGCACTCGAGCAAGTCGCCTTTCCACTTGGGAAAGATCACGCCGCGACTGATCTCGCCGACGTTGTGGCCGGCGCGACCGACCCGCTGCAGACCGCGCGCCACCGATCCCGGGGACTCGACCAAGATCACCAGGTCGACCGCGCCCATGTCGATTCCCAACTCGAGCGAGCTGGTGGCAACGATCGCCTTGAGCCGGCCGGCCTTGAGGGCCTCCTCGATCTCCGCGCGCCGCTCGTGGGACAGACTGCCGTGGTGTGCCCGGACCAGGTCCGCGGCGCGGACCAAGTCCGCGGCGCGCACCAGCTCGGGGCGACCCGGATCTTCGTCGTCCTCCGTAACTCGGCGGTCCAGGGCCAGGTCGTTGAGACGCTGCGACAGTCTCTCGCACAGCCCGCGGCTGTTGACGAACACGATCGTCGAACGGTGCTCGAGGATCAGCTCGAGCAGGCGCGGATAGACGCTGGGCCACACCCCGCTCGCCTCGGGTCCGCGCCAGCCTTCGCTCTTGCCACCCTTCTTCGAACGGCCCGATCCGCGCTTCGGCTCTTCGAGAACCGGCGGCGGGTTGTCGAGGTCGGGAACCGGCACCACCACAGACAGCGAGACGTGGGCGGGCTCACTGGCATCGACGACCTCGACCAGCCGCGCGCCGCCCAGAAAGCGCGCGACCTCGGTGGTCGGCCGCACGGTCGCCGACAGCCCGACCCGCTGCGGCTCGTGCGCGGTCAGCTCGCACAGTCGCTCGAGCGACAGCGCGAGGTGAGCGCCGCGCTTGCTCGGCGCAAAGACATGGATCTCGTCGACGATGACGGTGTGGACGCTCTCGAGGGTCGCCGCAGCTTGCGAGCCGAGGATGAGAAACAGCGATTCGGGAGTGGTGACCAGGATGTCGCCGGGGTGGCGCAGCTGGGCGCGACGGTCACGCGGCGGAGTGTCGCCAGTGCGCACGTCGACCCGACTGCGACGGTTGTCCGCTCCCAGCCGCTCAGCGGCGCGCTGGATGCCAACCAGTGGAGCGCGTAGGTTGCGCTCGATGTCGTAGACCAGCGCCTTGAGCGGCGAGACGTAGAGCACGCGCACCCCAGCGGGCGCGTCGTTCTCGAGCCGGCCGGTGCGGTCAATCGCCCACAGGAACGCGGCCAGGGTCTTCCCGGACCCGGTAGGCGCTACCAGCAGGGCGTGACTGCCGGCGGCCAGCACCGGCCAGCCGAGGCGCTGGACCCGGGTCGGCCCGGGGAAAGCCGAATCGAACCAGGAACGGGTCGAGGGCGAGAATCGATCCACGGCCGATGATGGACCGCGGAGGGGTCCGGTTTCAAACAGGGCGGATTCAAACAGAACGGGGAGGGGCGAAATCCGCCCCTCCCCGAATCTCTACAGACCGTTCAAGACCGAACGATCAGAACCGGACGCGCAAGCCGAGCTTTGCACGCCAGCGAGAACGGACGTCGTCGGTGTCGAAACGCCGCGCCGGGTCGGTGAAGAAGACCTGGTAACGAAGCTTGCCCGTTGCCGGATCGACGCCGTTGAACCGCACCGGCGAGACCTCGCCAAACCGCGCGTACTGGAAGAGGCCCTCGTCGCTATCGATCAGGTTGAGGACGTTCAGGATGTCGGCGGTGAGCTGAACCCGCACTGCCTTGATCGGAAGGTCAACGGCCCAGCGCAGATCCACCTGCGTCGACCACGGTGAGGAGCCTTCGTTCGCGCCGACGATTCTGCCGCTGGCGTTCTTGAGACTCGGGTCGGACTCGAGATAGCTGTTGAACTGGGCCCAGGTGGCGCCCGTGAGGATCACCTCGCTCTCGCTCGCCGGAACGTAGAGGAGGTCGTTGCCGAACACGCCGTCGCCGTTGACGTCGGTGTTGGACGAGAAGGTCGTCGAGTACGGCCGGCCCGATTGCCGGTTGAAGTAGATCGACAAGGTCGACCCGACCGGACCCATGTCGAATCGGTAGGCCGCAGAGCCAGTGAACCGGTGCTCGACGGCGAAGGTCGCCGGGTGGGTGCCCGGATCCTGCGGGTCGATCACCGAGACGTTGTTGAAATTGGACGAAGCCTGGCTGGAAGTGCCGGGGTAGACCTCGTTGGCGTCGGTATTG
>JAQBHE010000166.1:0-6236 GCA_032128015.1 Holophagae bacterium | reverse complement strand
TCGTCGTCCTCGATCGCGCGGTCGGGCTCGAGCAGCGACTCGCGGATGTGGGCCGGCGAGCGCCGCCAGCCGAGCGCGGACAGGTCAGGGCCGAGGCGGCCACCGTGGCCGTCGATGCGATGGCAATCGGGGCAGCCTCCTCGAGTCTCGAACAGACGCCGCCCACGCTCGGGATCGCCGGGGATCTCGACGTCACCGCCGCCCTTGGCGAGCGAGCGCACGTAGCTCACCACCTGCCAGATCTGGGTATCCGGACGATAGACGCCGGCCATGCCGGTGCCCCGAATGCCGGTGAGGATGTTGCGGAACAACGCACGGTCGCTGCTACCGTGGCGAAAGTCGCCGCGGGTCAGCGGCGGCCCGGCGCCGCCCTCGCCTTCGGCGCCGTGGCAGATCGCGCAGCTGGTGCGAAAGACCCGCTGGCCGGCCGCGACATCGGCTTCGGAAGTTCGCGGGTTGGTCGCGGTATCCGACTGCAGGGTGAGCGAGATCTGTGCGACCAGCGGCGTCGCACCAACTGTGCCGGCGACCAGCAGTGCCGAGAGCAGCGCGCGGCCGGCGCGCGACTTGCGCGCGGGGAGTCGGAGGATCATCGGGAACCTCATGGGAACTGAAGGGGCGAGCATACCGCGAGCGCGGGCGCGTAAACGCGGGTCAGAACACGAACACCCGTCGCAGCTGGATCTCCCAGCCTCCGGTGCTGACCTTGCGCACCGCGACCTCGGACGAACCGAGATCGTCGCCGAAGGCGATCTTCGGTCCGAGCTTGCGCAGCCAGGCGCCGCCGCGCGGCCGGTAGAAGTAGCCGCTCGCCCCGAGCGACCATCGCTCGCTCACTCGGTACTGCACCTCGACCGGATCGATCAGCCACTGGTCGATGCCCTGATCACCGAGCGGCACGTAGCGAAGAAGAAAGATCGAGGCGGTGAGTCTGCCGGCGGTGTCGGCCACCAACACCGCCGGCTCGAAGTAGTCGTCGTCCGACGCCGAGGCGAAGTACCCGATCAGGGTGACGCTCGCGCGAGGATTCTTCGAGAGCTTGTAGCCAAGTCCCAGGCCGGGCTCGCGGTAGTCGTCCTGCTGGGGCAAGAACAGCCAGAACGACTCGAGACTCAGGCGCTCGCCGAACGACCACGAGTACACCGCGTTGTGGTAGGTGCGGTCGCCGTCGTCGGAGAGCTCGAGGAAGCGGAGGTCGAGGACGTGATCCTGGGCGATCGCGGACGTCGCCACAGCAATGCCCACTGCGATCGCGGCGCCGAGCCTGGTCATGGCGACTTTGGCGCGCCCGGCCGCGACAGAAACCCGCCGAAGCGGATGTTGTCGTTGCGGATCCCGGCGACCACGACATCGAGGCCCCCCGAGCGGATCATCCACTCGAGACGGTGGTCGCGGTACTGGCGGCGAAACAACCGCTTCTCCACCAACTCGGCGACCCCGGCCATTGCCCCGGCCGCGGCCACCGCCTCACGGGTCACCCGCATGACGCTCTCCCGCTTCCCCGCGCGCTCGCGCCAGGCGGCGAGCCGCGAGCCGGCCTCGGGACGCAGACCGAACCCTGCCGAGCCGTTGAGGTAGGGGACGATCGAAAGATCGCCCCAGCCGAAGCGCTCGCCGTTGAACCACTCGCGCTCGCCGAGCTGGTCTTCGAGCCAGCCGAAGAACCGTTCGGTCTCCTCGGCCGCCCGAGTCTCGAGGACCTGCGCCAGCTCGCCGTCGGCGCGGTGGAAGTTGCGAACTTCGCTGAGCGCCCAGTTGATCGGCTCGTAGTGGGTGTCCATCACCTCTTCGATCATCCGCACCCGCGCTCGGTCGGCGGGAGAGCGCGGCAGCAGGGACGGCTGCGGGAAACGGTCCTCGAGGTACTCCAGGATCACCGTCGAGTCGAACACGCTGACGTCGCCGTCGACCAGCGCCGGCACTTCGAGCCGGGGGCTGGCGTCGACGAACCCGGCGTCGGCTCGCGAGCCGGTGCCGACCGCCGCCGGCAGCCGGGCCTCGAACTCGACACCCTTCTCGAGCAGAGCGATCTTGTTCTTCTGGGCGTAAGGCGACAGCGGGTGCTCGTAGAGGATCAGCATGCGGCCTCCTTTGCTGGAAGAGCCACGGGACGATCAGCGACCCTATCGCACCGGCGGCTGGCGCGGACCCACACCGCACCCGGAAGGTCTCCTACCTCTTGACAATCGAGAGGAGCGGCCCTAGGCTGGCCGTACTCTCGGTAACCGAGAGAAGCCCGCCGCCGACCGGGGATCTGTGATGCCGAAGCGTCCCGACATGATCCAGGGCACCCTCGACCTGTTGATCTTGAAGCTGCTGTCGCTCGAGCCGATGCACGGGTGGGGTCTGTCCGAGAGCATCCAGCAGCTCTCGGACGACGTGCTCCGAGTCAACCAAGGGTCGCTCTACCCGGCGCTCCACCGGCTGACCGCAAGCGGCTGGATCGAGTCGAGCTGGAAAACCACCGAAAGCAGCCGTCGGGCACGCTTCTACCGGCTCACCCCTTCGGGGCGCCGCGAGCTCGCCCGCATCGAGGGACACTGGCGGCGCCTTGCCGGCGCCGTCGAACAGATCCTTCAGGCGACCTGAGGACACGGCGATGACTCGACGATCCGGTTCCCAGGACGCTCGCCGCGGGAGCTGGACCTCCGGCATCGGCTTTCGCTTGCGCGCCCTGTTTCGTCGCCGGACGATGGAGCGCGAGCTCGACGAGGAGCTGCGCTTTCACCTCGACGAGGAGGCGCGCAAGTTCGAGCGCCGCGGCCTCAGCGTCGAGGACGCGCGGCGAGAGTCGCTGCGCCGCTTCGGGAGGGTCGACCGAACGAAGGAACAGGCACGAGGCGCGTGGGGTGTCCGGCTGCTCGACGACCTCGCAATCGACCTCCGCTACGCGCTCCGCCAGCTCGCCCGCAGCCCGCTCTACGCGCTGGTCGCGGTCGTCACCCTGGCGGCCGGAGTCGGCGGCACCGCGGCGCTGTTCGGCGTCGTCCATGGCCTCTTGGTACGCCCGCTCCCCTATGCCGACGACGTCGGGCTGCGAGTGTTCTGGAGCGACTGGAACTGGCGCGGCAACGAGCTCGACCTCGTCCGCGAGGTTGCCAGCGCCTGGGACGGGATTGCGGGCTACACCATCGACGCCACCACCCTCGATCGCGACGGCAAAGCGAGTCTGGTCCTCACCGGGCTGGTCTCGGCCGAGCTGTTCGACGTCCTCGGCGCTCGGCCTCTCCTCGGCCGCACGTTCGTCGAAGGCGAGGACCGGCCGGGGCGAGAGCTTGCCTTGGTGCTCTCGCACGGCTTTTGGCAGCAGGAGCTCGGCGGCGACCGAAACATCATCGGCCAGCGGCTGCACCTCGGCGGCCAGCCCTACACCGTGATCGGGGTCATGCCGGACGGTTTCTACTTTCCGGAGCCGGCGGTTCAGGCCTGGACCACCCTCGACCTCGACCCCGCGAGCTCTGGCTACCGCAACAACGGCTGGCTGGTGCTCCTCGGCCGAGTGAGGGATGGCGTCGCGGAGGCTGGGGTGGAAGCCGATCTCTCGCGACTCGCGACCGCGCTCGATGAGCGCTTCGACTATCCGGAAGCCTGGGACAAGACCAAGAACCCGTACGTCGTGCCGCTGCGCCAGTACCTGTTCGGCAGCGTCAGACCCTCGCTGCTGTTGCTGATCGCGGCGGCGGCGCTGTTGCTCGTGATGGCGGTGGCCAACGTCGCGGCGCTGTTGCTCGCGAAGATGGCCGATCGCTCGACCGAGCTCGGAGTGCGAGCCGCGATTGGCGCCGGGCGCATGCGCCTCGCTCGCCAACTGATCACCGAGAGCCTGGTGCTCGCGACCCTCGCTGCGGTGGCCGGCCTCGCGCTCGCCGGCGGTCTGTTCCGGGCGCTGGTCGGCCGGTTGCCACTGGCTGGCTTCGAGCAGACATTGTCGCTCGACTGGCCGATCCTGGCCGCCGCCCTGACGCTCGTCCCGCTGGTCGCGTCCCTGGTTGCTGTGGCGCCGCTTCGTCACCTGCTTGCCGACCCGCGAGGCGCCTCGCTGAAACCGTTTCTCGCCGCCGGCGGCCGCACAGTGAGCGGCCGCGGCCAGGGCCGGCTCCAAGGCAGCCTGGTGGTCGTCGAGGTGATGCTGGCGGTGGTCCTGGTGGTGGGCGCGAGCTTGCTCATGCGCAGCGTCCTACGTCTGTACCAGGTCGACACCGGGATCGACACCGCCGGAGCGATCGCGCTGGACCTGATCGCGACGGACCTCGACGAGGAGGGGCGCCGAGCCTTCTTCGATTCGCTGATCGAGCGAGCGGGGTCGATCCCCGGCGTGCGCAGCGCCGCGCTCACCAACCGCCTGCCGCTGCGCGATGGCGGCGTCCAAGGGCCGATAAAAGTCGAGGGGCGTCCGGACCTCGACGGGACGAAGCGCCTCAGCAGCCTGTGGCGGACCGTCACCCCGGACTACTTCCGGGCGCTGCGCGTCGAAATCATCCGCGGGCGCGCCTTCGAGCCGACCGATCGCGCCGGTTCGATGCCAGTAGCGATCCTCGACTCCGAGCTCGCCGATCGGCTGTGGCCGGGCGAGGATCCGATCGGACGCCGGGTGGCGACCTCGTTCTCAGGCTCGGACTGGCTCGAGGTGATCGGCGTCGCCGCGCCGGTCAAACACACCGAGGTCCGTGGACCGGCGAGCTCGGTGATCTATCAGCCGTTCGCCCAGACCGTGCCCTGGGACGCCGAGATCCTGATCCTAGAGGGCAACGCCGATCCGGCGGCGCTCATCGGCACGGTGCGGTCGCTGGTTCGCGAGCTCGAGCCGCGGGTGGCGGTGGGACGTACCACGACGATGGACGACGTGTTGCGAACCGAGCTTGCCGAGCCGCTGCGGCTGCGCTTCTTCCTCGCGTTGTTCGGCGGCCTCGCGCTCGCCATCGGCGCGGTCGGCGTCTATGGCGTGGTGTCGTACTCGGTGAGCCGCAGGATGCGCGAGTATGGCGTGCGAGTCGCGCTCGGCGCCGAGCGCTTGGACCTCGTCCGCGAAGTGCTCTCGCTCGGCGGCCGGCTGGTCGGCCTCGGGATCCTCGCCGGCCTCGGCCTCGCGCTCGCTTTCTCGTTCCTGCTCACCCGGTTCCTGTTCGAGGTCGCGCCGCGCGACCCGGTCAGCTACCTCATCGCGGCGGCAACGCTAGGGGCGATCGGGATCGTCGCTTCGATACTGCCAGCGGCGCGAGCAAGCGCGGTCGACCCGTCGCGGGCGTTACGCCTCGATTGAGAGCTGTGCGGCCCGGAGCGGCGCCGTACCCGCAGCGGTCTGACATAGTCAGGAATCCGGCGCCCTCTGTGCTGTTGTGCGCGCAGAGCTGTTGACCGCACTGACCGCCCGCGCCAGCTCGAGCAACTGAGAAACGTCCATTGGCGATTGGCTTTGAACACCTCGTCCATCCTCTGGAGCCTGCTGTTCGGCTCCGTCGGACTCGGGTTCTTCGTCTATGGCCGGAAGCAGAAAGCAGTGGTGCCGCTGGTCTGCGGTCTCGCCCTCATGGTCTTTCCGTATTTCGTGTCGGATACGTTCCTCTTGGTGCTTTTTGGGGTCGTGCTGATCGCTCTTCCCTACCTCGTCAGAATCTGAGTAGCTTGTCTCCGCGGTCCACATCACGGCGCTAGAACCGGCACACCTAGTTTTCTCGCCGCTTTCGCCAGCCGCGCGTCATAGGTCGCGAGCTCCACCGAAAAGCCCATCCCGACCAAGAACCGGATCGAGGCAAGATGCAAAGCGTCGAGCGTTCGCACCGCCACTGGAAACGACTCGCTCGCTCGAGCCAGCACCTCGTGACGAAGCTCGAGGAAGCCGATCCGCTCGAGGAGCTCGCGCGCCACGGCGCCATGCGATTCGCCGAGATCTCTGGCGTGGACTCGGGTCCAGAGCTCGTACTCGAGGAGCCGGCTCGAGATCAGCGTCTGGCGCCACAGCGACTCGTCTGGCCGCCGGTCCTCGGCGAGCAGGTGCGCGAGCGCGACCGACGTGTCGAGGTAGATCAACGCTCCGTTCGGTCTTCGTCGAGCTCGGCGAGGATCGCGGCCAGAGGCGCGACGGGCGCCCGTCCGGGCGGTCCCAGCCGGTGGAGCGCCGGAGGTGTCACGAGGCCTCGGCGTACCGCGTCCGCGAGCTCGACATCGTCGATTCGGGGCGCCCGGCCTTCGCGGGGCGGCGAAATCTCGGCGACCACACGATCTCGATCGGTGACCAG
>JAQBHE010000165.1:0-10081 GCA_032128015.1 Holophagae bacterium | reverse complement strand
GATTCGAGCGCGGTGCGAAGAAGGTCTCGCCGAACGCCGCCTTCCACTTCGACCTCGACGGCCAGAAGTCCACCGGAATGACCACGAGCGCGCTGGTCTCGGAGGCACAGGTCGGAACCGAGATCACGGTCGACTTCTCCGAGATTCGCACTTCGGTGAGGGACGATGCGAACGACCGGATGGTCAGCCGCCAAGTGATGGACGCGACGATCGAGAAGCTGGGAGAACCCCTAGGGCTCGACGAGCTGGGCGACTATTACCCGGCCAGCGAGCGCGAGCTCAACCAGTTGTCGCTCGAAGTGCCGGTTGCCGTTCTCGGTCTGCCTCCTGGTCAAGCGGCGCGGGTCGCGTTCGAAGTCGGCTTTTGCAGGCCGGTCGAAGCGGTGCTGGCGGTCGAGTAGCGCGGCCGTGTGGGCCGAATCCCTCACGAATGGTCTTGACGTCGATCGAGCGCTCGAGGTCGTTTCCTCGTCTTCATGTTCCGCGGCATGGTGATCGCTGGTGTTCGCTCGATCGTCGGCCGCCCAAGGCCGCTCCTATGGGCATTAGCGGTGCTCGTGATGCTCGCTGGGTTTGTTATGGTCTCCGGCTTCGACACCCGCAGCCGATGGAGACCACGGTCGCACGCCGAGTCCGCCCGCGCCGCGCCGGTGCCCGGTGCCGAGAGCGATGACGACGATCACGCTGGCGGTCGCCGGCTACGTCGGATTCCAGTTGCTGCTTGGAGCCTGGATCGGCCGCCGCATCCGCACCGAAGAGGACTATCTGGTGGCCGGGCGCAGCCTCGGCTACCCGCTGGTGGTGTTCACCTTGTTCGCCACTTGGTTCGGAGCCGAGACCTGTGTCGGAGCTGCCGGGGCGATCTACGAGCACGGCCTCGCGGGCGGCTCGGCCGACCCGTTCGGCTACGGCCTGTGCATCGCTCTGATGGGGCTGGTGTTCGCGGTGCGCTTGTGGAAGCTGCGGCTGACGACCTTCGCCGATTTCTTCCGCAATCGCTACTCGGTGCCGGTCGAGCGCCTGGCGGTTGTCTTGATGGTGCCGACCTCGGTGTTGTGGGCGGCGGCGCAGATCCGCGCTTTCGGTCAAGTGGTCTCCGCGGTCAGCGGCTTCGATCCGATGACGACCATCACCGCTGCGGCGCTGGTGGTCGTGGTCTACACCCTGATGGGCGGCTTGCTCGCCGATGTTTGGACCGATCTGGTACAGGGCATCGCCTTGATCGTCGGCCTCGGCGTGCTCTTCGTTGCGGTGGTGCGCCAGCACGGAGTGGAGGTGTTCGCGACGATCGACCGCGATCAGCTGAGGCTGCTGGAGCCCGATGTCGGCCTGCTCACCCATGTCGAGACCTGGGCGATCCCAGTCGTCGGCTCGGTGGCCGCAGCCGAGTTGGTCAGCCGGGTGATCGCCGCGCGCTCGCCGCAAGTGGCCCGCAACTCGGCGTTCGTGGCCGCGGGCGCATATCTGCTGGTGGGGCTGATGCCTGTGGCTCTGGGTCTGATTGGTCAGAACCTGTTGCCTGGCCTCGCCGACCCCGAGCAGGTGCTGCCGCTGCTCGCGCGCTCGCATCTTCCCGAGATCGGCTACGCCTTGTTCGCGGGCGCGATTCTGTCGGCCATCTTGTCGACCGCCGACACCACGCTTCTGGTCTCGGCGTCGATGGTCTCGCACAACGTGATCCTGCCGCTGCTGCCGAATCTCGGCGAGCGCGAGAAAGTCCGGCTGTCTCGAATCGCGGTGGCGGTGGCTGGCGTCGTCGCCTATCTTCTCGCGCTCTCGGCGGAGGGCGTCTACGCGCTGGTTGAAGAGTCGTCGGCATTCGGTAGCGCCGGGATCGTCACCGTGCTCGTCCTCGGGCTGTTCACTCGGCTCGGAGGGCCGCGCGCGGCGATGGCTTCGATGCTCGGCGGGGTGGTGACGTGGGTGCTCGGCGCTCACTGGGTAGCGATGCCCTACCCGTTCTTGTCGTCGCTCGCGGTAGCGCTCGCGGCGTACCTGGTGGTAGCCGGGTTCGAAACCGCGGCCGGCGACCGGCCCGCGGTCGCCGACGCCGGATGAGGGAGGGTGGCGTGGTTCAGGATCGGCTCGACACCGGACAGTTTTCGGAGAAGGACTTCTATCTCGAGGAGTTTCGGGGCCGGACTCTCGGAATCCTGGTTCCCGGGCGCGAGGCCGCGGAGCATCCGGGTCTATCCGAGGTGGTCGACGAGCTGGGCGCCAACCGCACGCGGGTGTTGCTGGTGGCGCCGCGGCGGGTCGATCTCTCACGCCTTCAATGCGAGGTCCTGCCGGCAGACGCCGATCGGATCGAGGGCCGCTTGTGGCGGGCGCTGCGCGGCCGCAGCCGGGTGGCGGTCACCGCGGGCGATCGGCCGTTCGCAGCCCTTCTCGACCTCGCCCGCCGGCTACAGCTGCACAAGGTGATCCTGCTCGCCGAGACCGCTGCGGCGGTCGACCGCGAGGGTCGGCCGCGCTCATTCGTCGACGGCGGCGAGCTCGCCAGGCTGCTCGGCGAGGCGGCCGGAGAGCGGGCAGAGCTGCTACGAGAAACGCAGGCGCTGCTGGAGGCTGGAGTGCCGAACGTCAACGTCTGCACGGCCGCGGCGCTCGGGGGGCGAGCTCTTTTCGTTCACGGGCGCTGGGACCCTGTTCACTCGCGAGCGCTACGTGGTGGTTCGCAAGCTCGGTGTCGACGACTACGATGCCGCCGATGGACTGATCGCGCGCGGGGTCGCCGAGGGCTACCTGCTCGAGCGGCCGCCGGAGGCGATCGATCGCCTGCTCGCAACGGGATTCGGAGCGTTTGTTGAGGCGACCCGGCTCGCCGGCGTCGGTTCGCTCCAGCCGGTTGCCGGCAGCGGCGGCGCAGAGCTCGCCAGTTTGTACACCCTCACTCGCTTCGTCGGCGCTGGTCTCGGCGGTCAGCTGGTGAGCCATGGGCTCGATGCGGCCCGCGAGCTCGACCTCGACTACGTGTTCGCCTGCACGACCTCGGACCAGGTGGGCGCGTTCTTTCGGCGTTGCGGATTCGAAGCCGTCGGTCACGATCGAGTGCCCCCCGAGAAGTGGCTCGACTACAGCTCGGAGCGCCGCGAGCGGGTGATGTGCTTTCGACACCAGCTGTGAGGCGACTGCCGCTCGAGCTACGGAACCTGGGCGCTCGCGGCGAGTGCGGCACTCGAAGCGAGTGCTTGGCGGATGGCGGCGACCGTTTCGTCGACCCGCCGCGCGAGAAGCTGCCGGCCGATTGCCGCGGACTTCTCGGCGGGCGCGATCGAGACCCCGTTGATCGTTGCCTTGCCGGCGTCGACGCGCTGCTGGTAGCGCACGGTGCTCGGGTCGATCGCCATCATCAGTACGGTCATCGCATAGTCGTCGTGCAGGCCTTCGTCGACCGGCTCGCGGATTCCGAGCTCGGTATGCATCCACTCGACGAGCTCGTCGTAGCGGTAGAACTCGGGGATGAAGTGGGCGTGCTGCGTCCCCCAACGTTCGTTGAGGGTGGCTGCGACGGCCTTCATCCCGGCCTGGTTGCCGCCGCTGTCGCCGATGAACACGATGTGCGCGAAGCCATGGGCGTGGAGGCTGCTGCCGATGTCGTCGAGCACACGCTCGAAGGTGTCTTGGCGCAAGGAGAGGGTGCCAGGGAAGAGCATGTGGCCCGAGGGCGGGTCGATGTCGCCCTCCGGCACCAGCTTGAGGATGGGTGCGCACAACGCGTTCCCGAGCTCGCGCGCGATTGCCTCGCAGGCGCCGATCAGCACGGTGTTGTGCTTGCCGGTAGCAAGATAGGGACCGTTCTGCTCGACGCCGCCGGTAGGGACGATCGCGGTGGTTTTTCCGCTCGCGATCGCGTCGCGCACTTCCATCCACGTCAACTCCTCGATCCAAACCGAATCGAGGGCCGCGATCGGGCGCGGCTCGGCAAGTTGACGTCGGAGCTCGAGCTCGCGTGCGCGTCGCTGCTCCTCGGTCGGCGCCTGGACTGACCGGTTCGCGGTGGCGGGCGCGTTCTGGGCGTCGAGGCGTGCGCCGCCGTTTGGCAGCACGACGACCATCAGCAGCGCCAGGGCGCGGAGCGATCGGCTGGCGGCACGATGCGAGCTCATGGATGTCATCGGATCGACCCCCAAGATTGCGGTCACTCTGCCGAGTACTCCGGGTATTGCGCCAGCTCACCGGTGATCTCGAACCACGGCGCCTTGGAGACGACGAAGATGTGGGCGGTCGGTCGCAGACCGGGGTCGGTGTCGAGTGATCCTGCCGGAATCACGGCGTACGGTCTGTCAGCGGCCTTTCGGGGCATCGCACTGCCGCAGCTGCCGCAGAACGACGAGCCGAAGCGGTTGGCGCCGGGCAGCGGATACCACACCAACAGGTCCTCGCCACGCACGAAGCGCAGCCGCTCGGCGTCAACGAAGATGTTGCTGGCATGGGCGGCGCTGCGCGCCCGCCGGCAGCGTTGACAGTGGCAGTGGCGAAAGCCGTCGGGCTGGCCGTCGACCTCGAACGCGACGCCGCCACACAGACAGCTGCCTTGGGCCACCCCGGCTTGGGGCGCCACGGAAGGGCGGTCGACGGCACTGGCGCCGAACTCGGGCGGGTACTCGGCGTGGCGCGGCAGGTCGTCGGTGATTTCGTACCACGGGGCCTTGGACGCGACGAAGATGTGCATCTGGGGGCGGATCCCAATGTCTCCGTCCAGATTGCCGGCGGGCGCGATCGCCAGGTCACCGGCGACCAGCGGCGCCACCGAGCCGCAGCCCGGGCAGAAGCCACGTTGCGACTGCTCCGACGAGCGATAACGGCCCACCGAGGACTCGCCCGCGAGCCAGCGGAAGCCGCTAGCGGCCGCGCCGGCGAAGGTGGCGAACAACGAACCGTGGTGCTTGCGGCACATCGAGCAGTGGCAGTGGCCGAGGAATGAGTAGGGTCCGTCCAACTCGTAACGCAGCTCGCCGCACAAACATTGTCCTTGCGCCATGGCTATGCCTCCTCGAAGGGGGTCACGCGGAATCTCGGCAGCATAGCCCAGCGGCCGGTCACTGACGGGTGCGCGGCAGCCGTTCGCCTCCGCGGCCTGGGCGGCCCGACGATGGCGATGGCGTGCCGAGCTCGAGGTTTCCCAGGGTCTCGGTCACCCGCAGGACCTGGGCGAGTTCGCGTTCGCTACGATCCCGACCGCAACTATCTGTGCCTCATGAGCGAGGTCGCCAGCCAGTAGGGATGCCGCGCTCTGGAATCGGCGGCAGCGGAACTGGAACCCCTGGGCTACAATTCACGTATTGGAGACCACACCGCCCCGACTTGACGGCCGCGGACAGGCGAGAGCCGGTCCGGCGACTGAACGGGCAGAATCATCAGAGAGGGATCGCTCATGACCATGCGCTCTGCCGCACTCGCCTTGACCCTTGCCGCCGCCGGTTTTGCCCTAGCGGTCGCGCCGCTTGCCGCGGCCAACCTCGACCAGCCCACTTTCGTCGGCGACGTCGCCTCGATCCTCCACGAGAACTGTGTCTCCTGCCACCGACCGGGTGAGATCGCGCCGATGGCGCTGCGCACCTACGACGAGGTGCGGCCGTGGGCGAAGTCGATCGCCAAGGCGATCGAGAACCACGACATGCCGCCGTGGGACGCCGATCCCGGGTTTGGCCCGTTCACCAACGACCGGAGCCTGTCGCCCGACCAGATCGACACGATCACCCGCTGGGTGTCGGCTGGGGCGCCGCGCGGCGAGGGCACCGAACCGACGCCGCCTGCGGCGCCTCAGTCGGGCTGGAAGCTCGGGGAGCCCGATTGGGTGTACGAGTTCGATCCCATCGAAGTCACCGCCGACGGTGCCGACCAGTTCCAGGTGTTCCCGATTCCGAACCAGTTCGGGGGCGACCGCTGGATCACCGCCGTCGAAGTGCTGCCCGGCGATCCCGGCGTCGTGCACCACTTCATCCTGTGGCGTGCCGACGAGTCGAACCAGGCGCAGGATGCCTGGATGGCTGGTTGGGCGGCTGGCGCGCCACCGGCCGAGTTCCCCGAGAAGACCGCTCGGTTGCTGCCGGCCGGGCGCTCGCTACTTGGCGACTTTCACTACCACCCGAATGGCACCGCGAGCACCGACAAGACCAAGATCGGACTCCACTTCGCGAAGCCGGAGGAGATCGAGAAAGAGTTCACGAATCTCTGGATCCTGAACGCCGACTTCCGAATCCCAGCCGGCGACTCGAACTACGAAGCCAAGGCTTCGTACGTGTTTCCGCAGGACGTGCAGATCCGCTCGCTGGCGCCGCACATGCACTACCGGGGCAAGGACATGGCCTACACCGCGGTGTTCCCGGACGGCACGAAGCAGGAGCTGCTCAAGGTCAGCCGCTATGACTTCAACTGGCAGACCGGCTATGACTTCGCCACCCCGATCGAGGCGCCGGCCGGCACTCGCATCGACGTCGTCGCGCACTGGGACAACTCGTCGGCGAATCCGAACAACCCCGATTCCTCGGTCAACGTCACTTGGGGCCCGCAGTCGACCGATGAGATGCTGATCGGCTTCGTCGACTACGTGGTCAAGGACGGAGTCAGCCCGATGAAGGTGAGTCTGGTGCTCGGCAAACTCGCCGAGCTCGCCGAGGCCTACCCGAAGCAGGTCTGGCGCGTCGACATTCAGCGGGTGGCCGACAAGCCCGCCGAGCCCTCGGCAGTTCACCTGCCGAAGAACGGTGCCCCAGGCGGCTGGTACGTGCAGTTTGGCAGCCTGGTGCTGCCGGCGCCGATCGCAGACGTTGTGTGGGACGGCAACCAGGTCACCGCGACCGCCAAGATCCCGGGTCAGCCACCGACGCCGATTCGGGGCGTGCTCGATCCGACTACCGGCATCCTCCAGCTCGAGATGGGCGGCGGCACGATGACCGGAACGCCAGCGGAGCTCGAGGCGAAGCGAGCTTCGGTTCCACGAGGATAGTCCCCGGATAGTCCCTCCCACCCCAGCGAGTGGGGGGGCGCCTCCGGGCCGCCGAGTGTTCCGGGTACGGATTCTCGGTAGAGTAGTGCCAGCGGCTGCTGACAGCCGGGCGGCTGCTGACAGCCGGACGGCCGGGTAGCCCGGGAGACCCCCGGGCGGACACGGTGGCTGCCACACCCACCGACGCGATGAGCTCCGGGATCTCGATCCGCCGCCACCTGCTGCGCAGCCAGGTGGTGGTCATCCTCCTGCTTGGGGGTGGCATTCTCGCCACCACCTTCGTTGGCGCCCGCAGTGCGGTCGAGAGTCTCAGCCGTTCGATCATCGATCGCGCAACGAGCCAGATCGAGAGCGAGCTTCACCGCTTCTTTGATCCGGTCCGCCAGAGCCTGCTGTTGATTCGCCAATGGGCCGCCGGCGGCGGGTTCGAGGCCCTGAACGACCCGTTGCTCGAAGGCCTGCTGGCGCCAGTGATGGCGGAGAACCCCCAGATCGACGCGATTGGTTATGCGATCCCTGGCGGGACCCGCGTCCGCGTGAGCCGCCGAGCTGGCGGGCTAGAGATACGTCGCACCCGCGAGCCGTTGCCGGCCTGGTACCCCCTGGCGCTCGAGCGCTTCGACGCCGATCAGGCCTCGCAGCCGGTCGCGGCGCAGACTCTGTGGACCCAGCCTTACCTGCTCGATAGCGGGCACCTGGGGTTCACGGCCGCGGTGGGCTTGGTAACCCCTTCCGGCGATCACCCGGCGGTGGCACTCGACCTGCCCGTCGAGGACCTTTCGGCGTTCGTCCGCGGCATCGAGGTGACGAAGGGTGGCGGCATCGCGATCATGACCGACGACGGTCGCGTGCTTGCCCTGCCGGACGATCCGCGGTACTGGACCGGGCGACCGGAGGAGGCGTTACTGCTGACTCCCTCGGAACTGCGCACCCGTCTGGTCCAGGACGCGGTCGACGCCTTCGCGAATCGACCCGCTGCAGAGCGCGGGACGCCGGTCCGCTTCCTTTCCGGCGGCGAGTTGTGGTGGAGCGAAGTGCGGCGTTTCGTGCTCGCCGATGATCGCGGCGTGCTGGTTGCGGTGCTGATCCCGAACGCGGATCTGTGGGCGGACCGGACGCGGCTGCGCCTCCCGATCTTGGCGCTGACCCTGGCGGTGCTCGGCGGCGCGATCGTCCACGCCTACGGATCGGCGCGCAGGTTCTCCCGTCCGATCGAGGCGCTGGTGCGCGAGAGCGATCGCATCAGCCAGGGCGATCTCGAGCCGCGGCCGGCGCTCGAGAGCTCGTTGATCGAAGTCGATCGATTGAGCCGCGCACACGAGCGGATGCGGCGGGGTCTTCTGTCGCTGATGAAACTCGAGCGCGATCTCCAGCTCGCCCGGCAGATCCAGCAGAGCACCCTGCCGTCGGTGCTGCCAGAGGTCGAGGGCTTCGAAGTCGAGGCCTGGAACCGGCCGGCCGACGCCACCGGCGGCGACACCTATGACGTTATCGGCCTGGGACCCGACGACGCCGGCGTATTCGCCACTGCTTTCCTGC
This sequence comes from Holophagae bacterium, assembly GCA_032128015.1. Taxonomy (GTDB): domain Bacteria; phylum Acidobacteriota; class Thermoanaerobaculia; order Multivoradales; family Multivoraceae; genus JAQBHE01. Next base: position 1,590 of record JAQBHE010000165.1, on the reverse strand, counting down.
TCGTTGCCGACGCCAGCGGCCACGGCATGGGTCCCGCGTTGTCGGTGACCCAGGTGCGGGCGATGCTGCGCATGGCGGTGCGTCTTCGCGACGACTTGCAGGGACTGGCGAGTCACCTCAACGACCAACTGTGTAGCGATCTTCCAGAGGGACAGTTCGTCACCGCGTGGCTGGCGCGGCTCGACGGCCGATCCGGGGTGCTCACCAGCTTCAGCGCCGGCCAGGGTCCGCTGTTGTACCTGCCGGCGGGCGCCGATCGAGTGCAGATTCGAGCCGCCGATGTGCCGCCGCTGGGCTTGTTCCGGGATCTTCCGGAGCGCAGCGCGGTGCCGATCTCGATGGGTTCCGGCGACCTGTTCGTCGTGGCTTCCGACGGGTGCTTCGAGGTCCTCGACGACGCCGGCAAGGAGCTCGGCTACCAGCGGTTCGGCGATCTGCTGCTGCACAGTCGCCATCTCACAGCGGCCGCGATCCTCGAGACACTGACAGCTGCCCTCAGCGAGCGCGCGGGCGGCCGAGCGCCAGCGGACGATCAAACCATCGTGATCGTCAAGCGAAGTTGAAGAGCCCGCATCGGACGCGGTGCCGGCGCGAACAATGCGGCCACCAGGGGCCTCCGCGAGACCGGCGGGGTCAGACGCCGCCGGCGCCCAGAGGTTCGAGTCCGGGATCCATCGAGGGCATCGCCGACGGCTGCTCCTGCGCGACCGTCGCTCGGCGCCGCTCGACCAGAAGGTAGAGCGACGGCACCAACACCAGGGTGATCAGGGTCGAGCTCAGAAGGCCGCCGACGATGGTTCGGGCGAGCGGCGCTTGGATCTCGCTGCCCTCGCCGAGGCCGATCGCCAACGGCACCAAGCCGAGGGCGGTGGTCAGGGTGGTCATCAGGATCGGGCGCAGCCGGCGCCGGCCGCTGCGCACCAGCGCCTCGAGCAGCGGAACTCCGTGGTCGCGCCGCAGGATGTTGACGTAGTCGACGAGCACGATCGCGTTGTTGACCACGATTCCGACCAGCACGATCAACCCCAGAAAAGAGTTCATGTTGAGGGTGGTGCCGGTGACTGCGAGAGCGATCAGCACGCCGATCAGGGCGAACGGCACCGCGGTCATGATGATCAGGGGCTGGACCACCGACTCGAACTGCACCGCCATCACCGTGAACACCAAGAAGATCGCGAGCGCGACCCCGACCAGCAGGTCGACGAAGACCTTGCGCTGCTCCTCGAGCTCGCCGCCGAACGACACGGTGAAGCCCTCGGGCACCTCGAGCGTCCGAAGCGCCTCGCCGACATCCGTGACCACGTCGGCGAACGAGCGGTCGCTGAAGCCAGCGTTCACTCGCAGGAGTCGCTGCTGGTCCTCACGGGCGATCGAGGTCGGTCCCAATCGTTGGTCGGTGCTCGCAATCGAGCCCAGGGTCACCACCTGACCGGTGGGGGTGACGATCGGTAGTTGCGACAGCTGCTCGAGCCGAGCGCGATCCTCCTTCGCCAGCTGAACCCGAACATCGTACTCTTCGCCGCCCTCGCGGAAACGCGTCGCGACCTTGCCGAGGACGTAGTGCTCGACGGCGTCGGCGATGTCGGAGCC
>JAQBHE010000164.1:0-25008 GCA_032128015.1 Holophagae bacterium | reverse complement strand
ACAAGGAGAGCACCACCGAAGGTCGTGAAATGGCCGGCTCCCTGCTCGCTTTCGGACGCTCCATTCTGCCCTTCACGCTCAAGTCGCTGCCCCATGTTCTGATGCGCTCGTATCTCGACGAAGAAACCGCCGATCTGCTCGGGGTCAAGCGCAGCAGCTGGCTGGAGAGGCTGACGGCCGATGTCGTCGGCCGCGGCTGGCGCCGCTTCAACCGGCATGCTCGAGGGCTCTATTCCGAATCCCCGGGGATCAGCGTGGCATCGGTTTGGCTACACGAGAGACTGCTACGGAAGTGGGGGCAGATGCGCGAGGGCGGGAGCTTCGACTTTCCGTCCGAGTCGCAGGCGTGGCTGCTGCCACGGCTTCGCCTGTCACCAGGTACGGTGACGCGCTCAACCCGCCGAGCTACCTGAGCGAACGCCCAGGAATCCCCTATGCCCGGACCCGCCCTCATCTCCCACAGCATCGTCATCGAGCGCCCGGCGGCCGAGGTCTTCGATTTCGTGACCACGCCTTCGAACTGGCCGCGCTGGTACCCGATCACCAGGAAGGTGGAGATGAAGCGCGGAGTGCCGGGGGTGCCGGCTGAGGCAGGCTTCGAAGTGGACGAGCACATCCGAATCCTCGGCCTGCCCTTCACCTTCGCCTGGCGCTTCAGCTACGTCCAGGCGCCCTGCTATGCGACCTATCTTGGCAGGGCCCGATTCTGGGGCGGCCTGGCATCGATTCAGTACTACCTTCGGCCCACCGGCGAGGGGGCCACGGCGACCCTGTTCGAGCGCCGGCTGGAGTACGTGCAGACCAATCCGTTGAGTCAGGTGCTCGATTTGTTGGTGGTGCGGCGTCTGTTCCGCCGCGCCTCCCAGAACGGGCTCGCAGCGATGAAGCGGGCGCTGGAGGAGTGATCACTGTGCGGCGGCGCTCTCGCGGCGCCGGAAGAAGAGCAGCAGCGCCAGATAGATGACATCGCAGGCAAAGCAGGCCAGGCCGACGAACTGGATCAACGACAGACCGGCCTCGCTCATCTCCACGACTCCGGCCTGAACGTTCGCGGTCACCATCAGGGTGGCGCAGGCGGTGCCGACCATCTTGCAGGTCGCGATCATGGGCGACTGGCCTTCGGTGGAGCCTCGCTGAAGCACCATGGCGACGAACAGCACCGACATCATCAGGTTCTGGAGGAACGCCATGTAGGCGTCCGCGAGATCGCGGTCGAGCCGATCTCCGAGGTAGATGAGGACGGTGGTGAGGCCGAGGGTGACCGCCAGGTTGGGGTAGAAGCTCCACTTCGGTAGATGCGGCGAGTAGTGCTTACGGCCGTAGCGGACGTAGGTCGCGAGGATTGCGACATCGAAGAAGAACCAGGCGATGTCGACGTACTCCTGCCAGCCGTCGAGCGGGTGCACAAACGAATACGTGAACTCCCAGGACAAGTTCGCGCACAACGCGAACAGCGGCATTCCGTAGGTCTTGTGCTTGAAGCCGACCCAGATCAGAAGGATGTAGGTCAGCGACCAGAAGCCGCCGCTGAGCAGACCGAAGACGTCTCCTGGGGACATGAGGTCTCCTTTCGTTGATTCGCGACCGGTAGAATCCTCGCGTGCGCCTCCAGCAGAACGCGCGCCTTGGCGCCTACGAGGTCCTCTCGTTCATCGGATCGGGAGGGATGGGCGAAGTCTGTCGCGCTCGCGACACTCGTTTGGGACGCGAGGTCGCGATCAAGGTGCTCTCCAAGGTCCACGCCGCGAGTCCCACCGCGGCGAGCCGTTTCGAGCGCGAGGCGCGGCTGCAGGCCGCCCTCAACCATCCCAGTATCGCCGCCCTCTACGACTACGGCGAGCACGAAGACTTCGCGTTTCTCGTCCTCGAGCTGGTAGACGGCCCGACGCTGCGCGACCGCCTGAGTTCGGGTCCGATGACCGTCGAAGAGGCGCGACCGATCTTCCTCCAGGTCGTCGACGCCCTCGCCGCCGCCCACGAGCGCGGCATCGTCCATCGCGACCTCAAGCCGGCGAACGTCAAGCTCAACCCCGAGGGTCGGGTCAAGCTGCTCGACTTCGGGCTCGCCAAGCGCATCTTCTCTTTCGACAGAGACTCCGAGACCCTCCTCGAGGGAGATGAGCTGACCGGGGCGCAGCTCGTCGGCACTCCCTCCTACATGAGCCCCGAGCAACTGCGCGGCGAGAAGGTTGTCGAGCGATCGGACATCTGGGCGTTTGGCTGTGTGTTGTTCGAGGCGCTGAGCGGCCGGCGGGCCTTTCACGGCAAGAGCCGGGCCGAGCAGATCGCCGCCACGTTGACCGGCGCGCCGGACATGGAGCTGATCGCTGCCGCTCCGCTGGGCTGGCGGCAGCTGGTCGCCCGATGCCTGGAGCGCGACCCGGACCGACGCTTCGAGAGCATTCGCGATGCCGCGCCCATCCTGTCGCAGGCGGGTGACGCGGCGACCCTCGACTGGAAGGTGCCGGCACCGCCTGACAACGGGCCTGCTTCACCGGCAACAACGAGGAGGTCGTTGGCGGTTCTGCCCTTCGTCAACCTGAGCTCCGACGAGGACGACGAGTACTTCAGCGACGGCCTCACCGAGGAGATCATGTCGGCCCTGTCGCGGCTGCCTCATCTGATGGTCGTTGCCCGCAGCTCTGCCTTCGCCTTCAAGGGCCGACAGGTCGACGTGCGAGAGGTGGCGGAGATCCTCAACGTCGGTTACGTGCTCGAGGGCAGCGTCCGCAAGTCGGGCACGCGCGTGCGGGTCGGGGTGCAGATGATCGATGCCTCCGACGGCAGCTGCCTGTGGTCCGAGCGGTTCGATCGGGAGCTCGCTGACATTTTCGCCCTCCAGGACGAGATCACCGGCGCGGTCGTCCATTCGTTTCACGAACACAGCGGGTCGTTCACCGGAGACGTTGTCGAGGCCTCGTCGGCAAAGCCCGCCTCCGTCGACTTGGAGGCCTACCTGCTGGTGATGAAAGCTCGTTTCGCGGCGTCGAGCCTTTCTGGCGATGGCTTCCTGCAGGCGATCCAGCTCTACCACGCCGCCCTCGCGCGCGATCCGTCCTCAGCGGCCGCTCTGGGCGGACTCGCGGAGGGGTATCTGGCCTTCGGTTTCTACGGCGTGATGGACTCGCGCGATGCTCTCGGCCAGGCACGTGACCTCTCACTGCGCGCCTTGTCGATAGCGCCCGAGGATCCCCGCGCCCTCGTGGTTCTTGCCAGCGTCAAGGAGATCCTGGAATGGGATCTCGCGGGTGGCTACAACGCATACCGCAAGGCCATCGCCTCCTCCCCGAGCTTTGCCATCGGGCACTATTCGCTGTCCCAGTCCCTTTCGCGTCGGGGACGTCACGAAGCGGCGATCGCCACCGCCGAGCGCGCTCACGCCCTCGACCCGCTGTCACCACTGATGGTGGCCGGGCTGGCCCAGGTCCGCTACGAGGCCGGGCAGGAAGAGGATGCTCTGCGACTGCTCCAGGAGTCCGAGGGGCTCCATCCGGGCAACCCGATCGTGGCGCTCACTCTGGGAGTGATCCTCCGTGATCTCGGTCGGTACCCGGAGGCGCTGCCGCACTTCGAAGCCAGCGTCGACATGCCGGGAGACTTCGGGCTGGCATCTCTGGGCAATCTGCTGGCGAGGATGCAGCGACAGGAGGAGGCTGAGAAGATCCTCGAGCAGCTCGACAGCCACGCTCGGAATCAGGGCACCAGACACCTCGAGAAAGCGCTGGTGCTCACCGGGCTCGGCAGGGCGGAGCAGGCCCTCGACGAGCTCGACGCCTCGGCCGAGAACCGTGAAGGAAGGCTGTTGATGGCCGCGACCATGAGAGCCTTCCATCCGCTCCAGCACGATCCGCGCTTCCAGACCTTGCTGCGGCGGATCGGCCTGCCTGCGGCGTGAGTCGCAGATCCTCTACCGCGTCAGCGTGCCGCGGCGACGCCGGAGCCTGCCGCCGGCTGCGACCGCGCCAAGCGCGAGCGCCCCGAGGAGCACGATGCTGGGTCCCGAGGGCAGGTCGAAGCGGTAGGACACGCCGAGGCCGGCGAGGGTTAGCGCGGCGCCGGTCGCGGTCGCCACCAGGAGCACTCCGAAGAAGCTGCGGGTGAGCGCTAGCCCGATGAGCGGCGGCACGGTCAAGAGCGCCATCACCAGGACGATGCCGCCGATCTGGATCAATTGGACGATCGATAGACCGACCAGCGCCATCAACACCGTCATCAACGCCCGCACCGGAGCGCCCTGGACGCGCGCGAAGTCTTCGTCGAAGGCGATTGCGACCAGTTCCTTGTAGAACAGGAGCACGAAGCCGAGCACCAGCACCGTGACCGCGCCGAGGATCAGCAGGTCGACCGGACGCACGGTGAGAATGTTGCCGAACAAGTAGGTCATCAGGCTCGGTGCGTAGCCGGGGGTCAGATACAAGAAGACGATTCCGATCGCCATCCCCACCGACCACACGATGCCGATCGCGGCGTCGTGACCGTGGACTCGCGAGCGTCCGAGGAGCTCGACCGCGACCGCGCCGCCGACCGCCACCAGCGCCGCGCCGATGCGCGGGTCGAAGCCGAGGTAAAGACCAAGGCCGAGCCCGGCGAAGGCGGCGTGGGCGAGCCCGCCGGCGATGAACACCAGGCGCTTCACCACCACGAAGGTGCCGATCACACCGCACAGCACGCTGGACAGCAGCCCGGCGACCAGCGCGGTGCGTAGGAAGTCGTAGTGGAGGAAGGCGTCGAGCATCGGAGCGGGTGTGTGGAACGGGTGTGAGGAAGCGGCGTGCGGTCAGGCCCCGGAAGTGGATTCGGCGTCGGGCCTTGGCGAAGCGTTGTGATGATGATGATCGCCGAGCCCGAGGTGATGAAGGAGGTCGACTTGGCAGCCGTAGACCTCTTCGAGCGCCGCCACCGGGATCTCCGGCCGGTCGTGGTAGTGGAGCTTGCGGTTGAGGCAGGCGACCTGGCGGAAGTCGCCGGAGAACAGGGTCAGGTCGTGGGTGACCACGACGATCGGGATCTGGTTCTGGAGCTCGCGCAGGCTTCGTTGCAACAGCTCCTTCGACTCGGCGTCGATCGAGGCTGCCGGCTCGTCGAGCAGCAGCAGCTTGGGCTCGCCGGCGAGCGCTCTCGCGATCAGGGTGCGCTGGAGCTGGCCGCCGGAGAGCTCCGAGATCGGAGTCTTGGCAAGAGCGGTGAGGCCGAGGCGCTCGAGCGCGTTCGCCGTTGCCCGGTCGTCGTCGGTGCGGAACCGCTGCAGCAGCGGCCGGCGTCCCAGCCTGCCCATGCGCGCGGTCTCGGCGACCGAGAGCGGCAGGCGGCGATCGAAGGTCGCGAACTGCGGCACGTAACCGATGTCGCGAGTGCCTCCTGGGAGGTGGATCTTCACCGTGCCCGACCACGGCGTCTCGAGCCCGAGGAGGAGCCGCAGCAAGGTGCTCTTGCCACCGCCGTTCGGTCCGAGCACCGCGAGGTAGTCGCCCTGCCGGATCTCGAGCGACACGGCGTCGAGCACTGGGTCGCGGCGATAGCCGAAGCTCACTTGGTCGAGCGTGGCGACGACCTCGCCGCGGGCCGGTGATCGGGTCGCGTTCACGGTACTGGGACTTACGGTACTGGGACTCACGGTACTGGGACTCACGGTGGTGCTCCGAGGGCGGTGGCGAAGAGGTTGCTGGTGATCCGAAGGTTCTCGAGCCAGTCGTAGGCCAGGGGGTCGGCGATGAGGACTTCGGCGCCGATCTCGCGCGCGAGCGCACGGGCGCTGGTGTCGGCGAAGCCGCGCTGGACGAACACCGTCCGCGCGCCCGCGGCGCGCGCGAGATCCACGAGCTCGACCATCCGCCTCGGCGAGGGCTCCTTGCCGTCGACCTCGAGCGCTTGCTGTTCGAGTCCGTAGTCGCGCGCGAAGTAGCCCCAGGCGGGATGGACCACCACCAAGGTGCGCGACGCGGCCGCGGCGAAGTGCTTTCGGATCTCAGTGTCGAGGGCGGTCACTTCGGCGCGGAATCGCTCGAGGTTCGAGCGGAACTCGGCCGCGCCGCCAGGGTCGAGCGCGACGAGCGCCTCGGCGACCGCGCCCGCGGCGCACGCCATCACCCGCGGTGAGGTCCATGGGTGCGGGTCGAGCGCGGCGTCACCCGGTTCGGTGCAGCGGTCGAGGGAGATGACTTGGATTCCCGAATCGCGATCGAGCAAGGGCTCGAGGTGGCGGACTTCGAGCGGCCAGTCGAGGCCGACGCGCACGAACAGCCGCGATGTCGCGAGCCGCTCGAGCTCGCGCACCGAGGGTTCGTAGGACTCGGGCGCCGGTCCCGCCGGCACCATGGTGGTGGTCGCGACTCTTGCGCCGCCGATGGTGTCGACGAGGAAGGCGAGCGGCGGCAGGGTGGCGCCGGCGAGCACCACCGTCGCTCCGGGATCGGTCGCGGGCGCGGAGCCCGAGGACGGGCTTGGGCTCGAAGACGTGTTTGAGCCCGAAGACGAGCTCGAGGACGGCGTCCCGCAGGCCAGCGCGAGCAGGACCGCGGACGAGGCGAGGAGGCGTTGCGAACGAGTCTGCGAAAGAGTCAGGGCTTTGGCTTCGGCGGTCGGGCGCGATCGCAGGCGCGAGGCGGGTCCCCGATGATACCGCCGATGCGCGGGTCGTTGGTGTTCGGACGGCGTTGCTCGGTCGGTGCCGATCGCGGCGTCTCACGTTCTGGAGTGACAGTTTGGAGTGACAGTTTGAAGTGACAGTCGGGTGTGACAGTCGCGGCCGTCAGTCGCGAGCTTCGTGCTCCAGGCGCTCACGCTCGAGGATCTCCGAGAACGGAACCTCCCGCAGACACCCGAACAGAGGATGGGATGAAAGACGTGCTCGCGACAGTCGCGGCGAGCCGACGCCACACAGAAAGCGCGCCAGCGCACGCGGTTCGGCCAGCGCCTCCGGCTGTTCGCTTTGCAGTGCCAACGCCTGCGTCCAGAGCCCGTCCGGAATCGAAGCCTGCGGTCGCGGCGGCAGCTCGAGCGCGCCCTGACCCCGCTCGCACCACGCGCAATGGCCGCACGACTCCTTCGGCGGGTCACCGAACCGTGACCCCAGCGCCGAGACCTGACATCCGTCGAGCGTCGCCCACTGGAGCACGTCGCTGAGACGACCGATCTCGGAGCGCTCCCGGCGCAGCATGCGTTGGTGTAACGAGTCGGCCAGGTCTGCTCGCGACTCAGGCTCGCGGAGCTTTCGGTAGCGCTGGCGCACGCCCTTTGCGCGCACCTCGAGCAGGCCGCGCTCGTGCAGCGCTTCGAGCGCGCGGACGACGCGGCCGCGGTCCGCGCCGATCTCGCGCGCGGTCCGGTCGACGTCGAGGGTAAACCAGGTCCGCCCCTTCTTCGCGCGCCGAAACACGTTGGCCAAGAACTGTCGCGGCTCGCCCTCGAACTCAGCGAGGATCTCCGCGGAGCTCTTCTGGGGCTGGAACTGGAACTCGGAGTAGAGCGGAGTGCCGCCCTCGAGGTAGCCGTCGAGCTCGAGGTAGGTAAGCAGGGTGCGCACCACGAGGAGTCGGATGTCGGAGCTCGCAGAGAGCTGCTGCAAGCTGACGTCGAAGCTCTGCCCCAGTTCGAAGACCGCGTCGAGCAGCTCTGCGACTGCGCCGCGGCTCGGCGTGTCACCGAAGACGAAGTTCTCGAGGGTGTTGAGGTCGTCCTGGCAGACCAGCAGCTCGCACACCGAGGCGTTGCCATCGCGTCCGGCGCGCCCGATCTCCTGGGCGTAGCCCTCGAGGCTCTTGGGCAGGTTGAAGTGGAAGACGTAGCGGATGTCGGGCTTGTCGATGCCCATGCCGAACGCGATCGTCGCGACCACGATGGCGGTGTCGGAGGCGAAGAACCAGTCCTGGGTCGCGGCTCGCTCGTCGTCCTCCATGCCGGCGTGGTACGCGCGGGCGTTGAGACCGGCGCCGATCAGGCGGTCGCGAATTGCCTCGGCGGTCCGCTGCAGCGTCACGTAGACGATGGTCGCGCCTGGGGTCCGCTCGCGCAGGCGCTTGACGAGCAGCGCCTCGCGCTCGCCCTGGGTCGCCGCGGTCGTGAGGAGACGGAGGTTCGGGCGGTAGAAGGGGGTGCGGATCGCGTGCTCGGGAGCGATCTCGAAGCTCGCGCACACGTCGCGCAAGACCTCGTCGGTCGCGGTGGCGGTGAGCGCGAGAATGCGCTCGGCGCCGCAGTCGTGAGCGAACCGAGCGAGCTTGAGATAGTCGGGCCGGAAGTTGTGCCCCCACTCCGAGATGCAGTGCGCCTCGTCGACGGCGAACAGCGCGATGTGGAGGTTCTCGAGCATTCCCCGAAAGCGCTCGTTGTTGAAGCGCTCCGGGGCGACGTAGAGCAGCCTGAGCTCGCCGGCGCGCAGTGCGCGGACGACCTCGCGATACTCGTCGGCGGAGAGGGTCGAGTCCAGCCGCTGCGCACGTACGCCGCGCGCTACCAGGGCGTCGATCTGGTCCTTCATCAGCGCGATGAGGGGGGAGACCACGAGGGTCAGCCCGTCGAGCGCGAGGGCGGGGAGCTGGTAGCAGATCGACTTGCCGCCCCCGGTCGGGAACACCGCGGCCGCCGAGTGACCTTCGAGCAGAGCGCCGATGACCTCCCGCTGGCCGGGGAGGAACTCGGTGTGGCCAAAGCGTTCTTCGAGGATGCGGGTGAGCGATTCGGTCATGCCGGCAGACTCCCTCGGTCGGGGGTGGACGAACTGCTTGGTGGGTCGAGGTCGACGGCGGTCCCGGCGTCGAATCTACCGCCTTCGAGACAGCGGCTCCAGAGGTTGTCAGAGGTTGCCGGAGGGGTAGCCTTGAGGAATAGCCCTTGGCAATCGGATATCGGGGATTGTCCTGACTCCTTTGGATCTGGAATGGATGGGCGTGAGTCCTTGGTTCGGGTAGTACACTTGGTATCGAAGGGCGTTGCGAGAGCGCAACCGTTGGTCATGAACCGATCGTCACGAGCATTGCAGCCGATGAAGGCCGGCCTCCGAATCTTCGCCGCGACCGCGATGCTGGTCACAGCCGCGGGCGGACTCGTTTGTGCGCCGGCCGGTTGCCAGATGATCAAGCCGTCGTGCGGCGAAATGGCGATGACGGACGCAGCGGTGGGTGCGGCGCACTGCACTCGCGGTGTGCGGGCTCTCGAGTTGCGGGTAGCCGATTGCTGCGCAGTCGAGGCCGCGGCGGACCGTTCGGTGATCACCACCGCTCCGCGCGCGGTGATCGGCGCGGCGGCGGCGCTGGTGGCGGTTGCGCCGGTGTTAGCGAGTCTTCTGCCGGTTGTGACCGACCGCGGGTCTCCGCACCCGGCCACGCAGCCTCCTCCTCTCTACACTCTCCATCAGGCACTCCTGATCTGAGACTCGTGCGTCGGGCTCTCGCCTACCGCGATTGAGCCCGGCGGCTTTCGGCGCGCGCTGTCGCGCGGGCAAGGACCCATCGCGGTCCGGCCGCGCTTCGGCATTGCGCCCGCCGACGCCGCCCTGATCGCGGCGGGCACGGTTAGGACCTGAGCACGGCGACGAGTGGAGGAGGGTTTTCTGATGTGGGTTTTCAGTACTTGTTTGTGGATGTCAGCGTTGGTCGGGTCGCCGTTGTCTGACGGTACGGTCGCGACGCCGCGATCGGCCGACTTCGAGCTTGCTCGCGATCTCGAGCTTGCTCGCGATCTCGCGCTTGAACTTGCGCCCGCTGGCGTCTTGGATCGCGAGAGGCTGGTTGCCCTCGTCCTCGCGCGCAATCCCGAGCTCGACGCCGCCAGGCTCGCCTGGATGGCGTCGCAGCAACGAGCGCTCGCCGCGACCGCGCTCGACGATCCGATGCTCGGCTACTCGTTCGCGCCGCGCAGTGTGCTCTCGGACCGCGTTCGCTATGGCCAGGAGGTGCGCTACTCCCAAGCCGTCCCCTATCCCGGCACCCGGCGCCTGCGCGGCGAGGCGGCGACCGCGGAGGCGGAAGCGACGCGCCAGGACGTCGAGGAGCACGGCCTGGTCCTCGTCAACTTGGCGTCGCGTCTGTTCGACGACTACTACGAGATCGAGCGCGCACTCGAGATCATCACCGATCATCTCGAGCTCGTCGGTTCCTACCAGCGGATCGCCGCCGCGCGCTACGCCGCGGGCGTGGCGCCCCAGCAGGCGATGCTGCAGGCCGAGGTCGAGCTCACGCACCTGCTCCACGATCGACTCGCGCTCGAGGCCGATCGCCGGGAGGTCTCCTCGCGGCTCAACCTGCTCCTCCATCGCGACCCGACCGACCCGCTGCCGGCGCCGCCGCGGTCGTTGCCCGACATCGCGGCGCCCGACCATTCCGGTTTGGTCGCGGCGACGGCACAGGCGCTCGAGGCGAGACCCGAGGCCAGGCGGCTCTCGGCGGAGCTCGAGGCGCGACGGGTGGAGACGCGGCTGGCCGAGCTGGCGTTTCGGCCCGGCTTCGAAGTGATGGCGTCTTACAACTCGATGTGGCGCGAGTCGGAGCATCAAACGATGGTCGGAGTGGCGGTCAATCTGCCGGTTTTCAAACGTCGGTTGCGAGCCAACCAGGCGGCGGCGGAGGCGCAGGTGGGCGTGACGCTGCACGAGCTCGAGGCGCTGGGCGATCGGATTCGTGCCGAGGTCGCGATCCTGTTCTCCGAGGTCGAAGAGGCCCACCACGTGGTCGGGCTCTACCGCGATCGGCTGCTGCCGGCGGCCGCCGACCAGGTGACGTCGGCGCTCGCCGGGTTTCGCGCTGGTCAGGCGAGCTTCCTCGAGCTGATCGATGCCGAGCGCAACCAGCGCAGTGTCCGCCTCGCTTACGAGCGGTCGCTGGCTGAGGTCCACCGACGGCGAGCGGATTTCGATCAAGCGCTCGGCCGCCTGCCGGGTGGCGGGTCCTTGACCGGTCTAGACCCGGCGCCGCCCGCGGACGGCGGCGAGCCACCAGGCTCGCAGCAGCAACCGGATTCAGACCAGGAGAACGCGCGATGATCCAGAACAACCACCTGACCCGGAACAGCCAGATGAGCCAACCGACAGTTTCTCGCCGCCTGTTTTCGAGCCGCCGGGCCGCAGGCCTGGGAGTGGTAGTCCTGGCACTCCTCCTGATTGTGGCCTGCGACTCCGGACCGCCGTCGGGCTCTCCTACGTTGGTCAGCCGCGGTGGCGGGATCGAGCTGCGGCTTTGGCTCGACCCCGATCCGCCCCGCCTCGACTCGCGACTCTGGATCGAGGTGGCTGACGCGCAAGGGGCCGCGGTCGAGGATGCCGAGCTGAGCGTTGGATTCTCGATGTCGGCGATGGGCGCGATGGCAGAGATGCGCGGCGATGTCGCGGTCACGGAGCGGCGGACCGGAACGTTCCGTGCGGCGCTCGCGCTGCCGGTCGCTGGAACTTGGACGCTGCCCATCGCGGTACGGGTGCGGAGCCAAGAGGTGCTGCGGGCCGAATACCAGCTCCAGGTCGGAGTCGCGGGGTTGCGCGAGGTGAGCGTGAGCGGCTCGACGCCGGAATCGGCTGAGCGCGAAGGCGCGCTCGTCGTTGGCGCTGCCGGGGACGACGTCGCCTACTACACCTGCTCGATGCACACCTCGGTGCGCAGCGCTGAGCCAGGGAAGTGTCCGATCTGCTCGATGGATCTGGTGCCGGTCCACCGTCACGATGTCGAGACCAACACCTTCGTGGTCGACGAGAAACGCCGCCAGGAGATCGGGGTGCGCACCGCGCCGGTCGGCCGGGAACGATTCTCGGCGGCGATCCGAGCGCCCGGACGGGTCGCTTACGACGAATCGCTCGAGTCCGAGGTCACGGTCAAGATCCAGGGCTTCATCACCACCCTGCGGGTTGACCAGACCGGACAGCGGGTCAGCAAGGGCCAGGTGCTGTTCGACCTCTACAGCCCGGACCTTCACGCCACCCAGCAGGAGCTGCTGGTCGCGCTCGACAGCCAGCGGCGCGCCCGCGACACCGGGGCCGCCGACCGCGCCGACTATCTCGTTCTGGCGGCCAAGGAGCGGCTACGACTCTGGGACCTCGACCGCGATCAGATCGACGAGATCGCGCGTTCGGGCGTGCTCCTCGAGAGCCTGCCGATTCGCTCGCCCGCCGCCGGTTACGTCATCGACAAGCAGGTGGTCGCGGGCTCGGCGGTGATGCCGGGACAGACCCTGTATCGGCTCGCCGGGATCGACCGGGTGTGGGTGGAGGCTGACGTCTACGAGGCCGAGCTGCCGCTGGTGAAGGTCGGTCAGCCGGCGACCGTTACCCTGTCGTATCTCCCGGGGAAGAGCTTCGCGGGCCGCGTGTCGTTCATCTATCCCTATCTGACCCCGGAGACTCGCACCGGCAAGGTCAGGGTCACGCTCGCGAACCCCGGAGAAACGCTCAAGCCGGAGATGTACGCCAACGTCGAGCTCGCGGCTGACCTCGGTGAGCGGCTTGCGGTTCCGGTCGAGGCGGTGCTGTTCGCGGGCGATCGCCGGCTGGTGTTCGTCGACCTGGGCAAGGGCCGCCTCGCGCCGCGCGAGATCGTGCTCGGCGTCCGGTCGGGAGAGCGCTACGAGGTCCTTTCCGGCCTCGAGCCAGGGGAGGTGGTGGTCACCTCCGGCAACTTCCTGGTCGCCGCCGAGAGCCGGCTCAAGTCGGTGCTGGAGAAGTGGTGATGTCCCCTCACGTGGAATCCGGGCACCGGGAATCCGGTACCAACGAATCTCTGGGCCTGGTCGCTCGGACCATCGCCGCGAGCGCCCGCAATCCGGCGCTCACCGTGTTGTTGGTCGCCGCCTTGGCGGCGTGGGGTTTCTACGCCCTCGGTAGAGGACCGCTCGACGCTATCCCCGACTTGTCCGATGTCCAGGTGATCGTGTTCACCGAATGGCCGGGTCAGAGCCCGGACCTGGTCGAGGACCAGATCACCTATCCGATCTCGTCGGCGCTGCTGTCGGCGCCCAAGGTGCAGTTCGTCCGCGGCCAGTCGTTCTTCGGGCTGTCGTTCGTCTACGCGATCTTCGAGGAGGGCACCGACTTGTACTGGGCCCGTTCGCGGGTGCTCGAGTACATGAGCGAGGTCGAGGGCGCGTTGCCCGCGGGGGTGGTCCCGCGCCTCGGGCCGGACGCCACCGGGGTCGGCTGGGTGTTCGAGTACGCGCTGGTCGATCGCACCGGGAATCTCGATCTTCAGCAGCTACGGAGCCTCCAAGACTGGCACCTGCGGTACGCGCTCGAGAGCGTGCCGGGGGTCGCCGAAGTGGCGTCAGTGGGCGGATTCGTCAAGCAGTACCAGGTGATGCTCGATCCCACGAAGCTCCTCGGTCTCGGGGTCTCGGTGCGTGACGTGGTGCAGGCGGTGCGCGACTCCAACCAGCAGGTCGGCGGCAGCGTGATCGAGATGTCGGGACACGAGTACATGGTGCGCGGCCGCGGCTACCTCGAGTCGAAAGACGAGCTCGAGCTGGCACCGGTCGCGGTGCGCGGAGGCGGGGTTCCGATCCGACTCCGAGACGTCGCCGAAGTACAATTTGGTCCCGACATGCGTCGCGGGGTGGCCGAGCTCGACGGCGACGGCGAGGTCGTCGGCGGCATCGTGGTCATGCGCTACGGCGAGAACGCCCTGTCCGTGATCGAAGCGGTCAAGACTCGGCTCGCCGAGCTCGAGCGCAGCCTGCCCGAGGGGGTCGAGGTGGTGATCACCTACGACCGCTCGGACCTGATCGAGGCGTCGATCGCCACTCTCCGCGAGACCCTGATCCAGGAGATGGTGGTGGTGAGCGTGGTGATCTTCCTGTTCTTGCTCCATGTTCGGAGCGCGCTGGTACCGATCATCACCTTGCCGCTCGCGGTGCTGCTGGCGTTCATCCCGATGCTCTACCAGGGATTGACCATCAACATCATGTCGCTCGGCGGCATCGCGGTCGCGATCGGCGCCATGGTCGACGCCGCGATCATCCTGATCGAGAACATCCATCGCCGTCTCGAGGGCTGGGATGGCGAGGGTGGGGCCCGCCGGCGCAGCGAGCTCCTGATCGAGGCGATGCAAGAGGTCGGCCCCGCGATCTTCTTTTCGCTGCTGGTGATCACGGTGTCGTTCCTGCCGGTGTTCACGCTCCAAGGCACGGAAGGCAGGCTGTTCAAGCCCCTGGCGTTCACCAAGACCTACTCGATGGCGTTCGCCTCGGTGCTCGCGGTGACCCTGACCCCGGCGCTCGCGGCCATGTTCGTCCGCGGTCGGATCCGTCCCGAAGAGCGCAACTTGCTCAATCGCTGGCTGGCCGCCGGCTACGCGCCGGTGGTGCGACTGGTGGTGCGCTTCCGCAAGACCGCGATCGCGGTCGCGGTGTTGCTGCTCGCCGCCACCGTGCCCGCCTATCTCGAGCTCGGCCGGGAGTTCATGCCGCCGCTCAACGAAGGAGTGCTGCTCTACATGCCGACCGCGCCGCCGGGGATGTCGATTGGCGAAGCGTCGTCGATCCTGCAGTCGATGGACCGAAAGATCGCCGCCTTCCCGGAGGTCGAGCGGGTGTTCGGCAAGATTGGCCGGGCGGAGACCGCGACCGATTCGGCGCCGATCGGCATGGTCGAGACCGTGGTGACCCTGAAACCGAGGGATCAGTGGCGAGAGGGACTGACCTGGGATGGATTGATCGCCGAGCTCGATGCGCAGCTGCGCTATCCCGGGATGCCCAACGTCTGGTGGATGCCGATCCAGACCCGGACCGAGATGCTGTCGACCGGGATCCGCAGCCAGCTCGGGATCAAGGTCTACGGCGACGACCTCGACGAGATCGAACAGACCGCGATCGCGATCGAGCGCGCGGTGGCCGAGGTGCCTGGGGCTCGCAGCGCCTTCGCCGAGCGCTCGGCCGGCGGACTGTTCGCCGACTTCACCGTCGACCGCGTCGAAGCCAGCCGGTTTGGCTTGTCGGTGGCCGAAGTCAACGAAGTGGTGATGACCGCGATCGGCGGCATGAACGTCAGCGAGACCGTCGAAGGCCGAGCCCGCTACCCGATCAACGTCCGCTACCTGCGCGAGCTGCGCGACACGCCGGAGGCGTTGGCACGGGTGCTGGTCGCGACCCCGACCGGCGCCCAGGTGCCGCTCGGCCAGCTCGCCCGCCTCGATTTTGCGACCGGTCCCATGATGATCCGAAGCGAAGACGGCAAGCTGGTGGGCTACGTGTTCGTCGATGTCGCCGAGCGCCGGGTCGCCGACTACGTCGAGGAGGCGAAACGGGTGGTCGCGGAGAAGGTGACCCTGGCCCCCGGCGTGCGGCTCGAATGGGCAGGTCAGTTCCGCTATCTCGAGCGGGCTCGCGAGCACCTGAAGCTGGTGGTGCCGGTCACCCTGCTGATCATCGTCTTCCTGCTCTACTTCCATACCGGCTCACTGATCGAGACCGGGATCGTGCTGCTCGCGATCCCGTTCTCGCTGGTCGGAGCGATCTGGCTGTTGTGGCTGCTCGACTACAATCTGAGCGTCGCGGTGTGGGTGGGGCTGATCGCGCTCGCCGGTCTCGATGCAGAGACTGGCCTGGTGATGCTGTTGTACTTGAAGCTGTCGCTCGAGCGGTGGCGCAAGGAGGGGCTCTTGCGCTCGGCCGCGGATCTGCGCGAGGCGATCGTCGAGGGGGCGGCCCGGCGGATTCGTCCGAAGGCGATGGCGGTGACCACGACCCTTCTTGGCCTCTTGCCGGTGATGGCATCGACCGGCGCCGGTGCCGATGTGATGAAACGAATCGCGGCGCCGATGGTCGGCGGACTGGCGAGCTCGTTCCTGCTCCAGCTGACCCTCTACCCGGCGATCTTCGCGATTTGGAAGCGGCGCGAGGTGTCTGCAGGCCAGCGTGCGCCCAGCGGCGATTCCTGAAAGGATCGGCGCCGCCCCGAAACGATCGGCCGTTTGGTTCCGCGGACCTCGGTGAGTCCACCCGGCCCTGCGTTCGAAGTGAAGGGGCTCAACCGAAGGAGGAGAGACGATGCGCAAGTTGGTCATGGAGTGGATTGGCACCATGCCCTTAGAGGGCTCCGATCGCCAACCCTCAGAGGGTTTTCGGCGCGGGCTGGGGGCGACCGTGATCGCGGGGCTGGTCACTCCCAAGGGCGGAGGCGTCGGCGCGAAGGCTACGGATGGGTGACCGAGAGCGAGTAGTCGATCTGGACCCCGGGGAAGACGTTGCCGACATCGAACACCGCCACGCAGTAGGTTCCGGCTACGAGGTCTGACACCAAGAAGGTGTCGCCGACCCGGACGCTGCTGTCTTGGGCGATCAGCCCGCAGATGGTGGTCTCGCCTTCCACCGGCGTGCCGACGCCCATCCCCACGGTGAGGGATGCGAGCGGCGCCAACGCCACCAGAGTGATCTCGGTCGGGCCGACCAGGGTAATCGTGAAGGTGTTGAACCCCACCCCGAGCTGCCCGAACGAGCCGGTGAAATCCTCGGTGATGCGGTCCACCGGAGCGGGCGCGGTTGGCGAGGGGATGGGCGTGTTCTTGTTGCACGCGAACGCGAAGGTCGCCACCAGGCAGACCGCGGCGGCCCAGCGGGCCGTGGGCGGGATGAAGCGTTGAGTCATCGAATGGTGCTCCTGTGGCGTGCGCCGCAGCGTAGAAGCGAGCGGCCAAAGCCGCCCGCGCCTCAATTCTCGAGCTTGACCTCGAGCGCGTAGTCGACCTTGGCTTCCTCGGGCAGCGAGCCGTTGTCGGCGACCGAGATGCAGTAGTCACGGGCGTTCAGGCTGTAGAACAGCCGTCCTCCCTGGGCAATGTTGAACCGCGACGTCTCCTCGCAGTTGCCGGCGGCAACCTGGCCAATACCGACCGCCAACGTGATCGTGGGCGTCGTGGTTCTGCCGGTGACGTCGAGCAGCAGTGGTCGGACCCGCACCAGATCGATGGTGACGGCGGTGACCTTGGTCAGGTTGATCTCGTGGAAGCTCTCGCCCCGGTAGCCGACCTGGCCGGCGAAGCTCAGGCCGTTGTCGGCGTTGCTCGGGCTGCTTCCGCAGCCGCCGGCGACCAGGATCGTTGCGGTCAAGGTGGCCAGGAGAAAGAGGCGTTTCGCGGCGTTCATCTTTGTGAGGGCTGTCGTGGGGCGCTGGCCGCCGTGGGCCTTGGCGAGGGTGCAGCCTATCAGCGGAAGGGCAGCGGGGTTCCGCGATGTCGATCCAGTGGTTCTGCGCTTCGTTGTGCCAGGTGGCATGATCGGCGGGCCCTCGACCTTGGCCGGTTCCACCGGCCGCGTCTGCTTCTCGGAGGTTCGCGACCATGACAGTGCCTCGACCCATCCTCGACGGTCTCCGAGTGCTCGACGTCGGCACCTTCATCTTCGGCCCCGCAGCCACCACCGTGATGTCCGACTTCGGCGCCGCGGTGATCAAGATCGAGAACCCGGCCGGCGGTGACCCGTACCGCTACTTGCACCTCATGCCGCCGATGCCCGAGAGCGATCGGCCGTATTGCTTCCTGCTCGACGGGCGCAACAAGCGGAGCGTCGCGCTCGATCTGAGCGACGATGACGCGCGCGCGATCCTCTACCGGCTGGTGCGCGATGCCGATGTCTTCGTGACCAACTACCACCCCTCGGTGTTGGCCAAGCTCCACCTCACCTGGGACGAACTGCGACCACTGAATCCGCGGCTGATCTATGCCCAGGCCAGCGGCTACGGCGAGCTCGGCGAAGAGGTCGAGAAGCCCGGATTCGACGCCACCGCCTGGTGGGCTCGTTCGGGGATGATGGAAGTCCTGCACCAACACGGAGCCGAGCCGTCGCTGTCGGTGGCGGGGATGGGTGACCACCCGAGTGCGATGTCGCTGTTCGGGGCGATCATGATGGCGCTCTACCACCGCCAGCAGACCGGCGAGGGCTCGAAGGTCGCGAGCTCCTTGATGGCTAACGGAGTGTGGTCGAACAGCTGCCTGCTACAAGCGATCTTGGTCGGCGCGCAGCCGTATCAACCGATGGCGCGCTCGGAGTCGCCGAACGCTCTAGTGAATCTCTACCAGACCAAGGACAGCCGCTGGATCTTCCTCGCGCTGTTGTCAGAGGACCGCGACTGGGCGCCGCTCGCCCGCGCGCTGGCGTGCGAGGAGCTGCTCGTCGACCCTCGATTCGTCGACCTGCCGGCGCGGCGTGCCAACTCGCGGCAGCTGTTCCAGCGGTTGGCGGAGCGTTTCGCGACGCAGGATCTCGGCTACTGGCGACAGGCCCTCGACCGTCACAACGTCACGTTCGGGATCGTCGCTCAGCCCGCCGAGGTTTGCGCCGACGCGCAGATGCGCGACAACGGGGTGTTCGTCGATGTCGAAGCCGCGGGTACCGCAGCCGGCTACCGCACCATCGACAGTCCGATCTGGGTCGAGGGCCATCCGAAGTCCGCTGCGCGCCCGGCGCCGGAGGTAGGCGAGCATACCGACGAGGTGCTGGCAGAGCTCGGAGTCGAGCGGTCGCAGATCGACGCGCTGCGGTCTCGCGGGGCGATTCGGTGACCGGCTGCTCGGCGGTCTGAACCTCCCGGGCCCTCAGGTGGAGGGGAGGGAGCGATTCATTGACGTCTCATTGACGTCAGCTGGCGGGTCGGTGGTAGTGTCCGCGTCGGTTCGCAATTCCAAGGAGCAAAACCATGCGTCGCGCGTCGCTTTGCGTGCTGTGTTTCCTGGCTGCCGCCGCCCTCTTTGCCTCCCGTGCCACGGTCAACGTGGTCAACGACAGCGACTGGGACATCTACCACTTCTTGCTGACTCCCGCCGACGAGGACGACTGGGGCGAGGATCAGCTCGGTGATGAGATCATCGAAGCGAATGGTGGTCGCTTTCAGCTCCACGACGTCCCTTGCGACACCTATGACGTGATGCTGGTCGACGAAGATGGCGACGAGTGCGTCGTGCCGGAGGTCGACATCTGCAAGAACAGCCAGAAGTGGGTGATCACGAACGAGGAGTTGCTCGACTGCCAGGGTTGGGGTCGGTAGAGGGTCGGCCTCGGCGTTGTCGCCGGCGGAGTGGGGTCGGGCGCTTGGGATAGTTGCCGCTCGACTTCCTCGCGCGGAGAGGACGGGGGCCGCTTGCTCGACGGATCTACCCACCGCGAGCGACGGGCTCAGGGCGCCGTCAGCGCTCGAGGCCGAAGACGAAGAGAGCTCCACCGGCCGCGGTCGCTACGTGCTGGTGGCCGTCGATCTCGAAGGCGATCGGATTGCTCCGTAGCGGGCCGCCGGTCTGGAAGCGCCAGAGGGTCTTGCCGGTCGCGGCGTCGAGGGCGAAGAAGTTGCCTTCTTGGTCGCCCCCGAACACCAGGCCACCAGCCGTCGACATCACCCCTGACCAGGGCGGCGTACGCAGCCACAGCTCCCACTTCTTCTCGCCGGTGCGCAGGTCGAGGGCGCGGATCGCTCCGTAGGCGTCGTCTCCGGATCGCGCCTGTTCGCCGCCAGCCATGAAGTACTCACCGGGCTCGTAGTCGGCCTCGCCTTTGAAGTAGACCGCGCCCATCTCGCGCGCCGCCACGTACACCATGCCGGTCTCGGGGCTGTAGCTCGGGCTGTACCAGTTGGTGGCGCCTTGGAGGCTTGGGTACACCAGAGTGCCTTCGACCGACGGCTCGGTGCCCGGGATGACGATCGGCCGCCCGGATTCGTCGAGCCCCCTGGCCCAGGTCTGGCGGATGTACGGGACGCCGGTGAGGAACTGACCGTTGGCGCGGTCGAGCAGGTAATAGAAGCCGTTGCGGTTGGGAGTGGCAAGCAGCTTGCGCGGCCGGTCGTCGACCGTGGCGTCGACCAGTAGCGGCACCTGGTTGGCATCCCAGTCGTGGGTGTCGTGGGGGGTGAACTGGAAGTGCCAGCGCAGCTTGCCGCTGGTGGCGTCGAGCGCGACCACCGATGAGGTGTACAGGTTGTCGCCGGGGCGGACATCGCCGTTCCAATCCGGGCCGGGGTTGCCGATCCCCCAGTAGAGCGTGTCGATCTCGGGGTCGTAGGAGCCGGTGATCCAGGTCGCGCCCGCGCCGGTCTTCCAGCTATCTCCCTTCCAGGTCTCGTTCCCCGGCTCGCCGGGTCCAGGGATGGTCCAGAACCGCCACAGAAGCTTGCCGGTGGCGGCGTCGTAGGCGTCGAGGAATCCGCGAATCCCGGCCTCGCCGCCGCTGATTCCCACGATCACCTTGCCGTCGATGGCGAGCGGGGCGGCGGTGATCGAGTGGCCGGTCTTGTTGTCGGCGACCTGGGTTTGCCAGCGCACCGCGCCCGAGTGCGCGTCGAGCGCGAACAGATAGGCGTCGAGGGTGCCGACGTAGACCGTGTCGCCGAGCCAGGCGACGCCGCGGTTGACCGGCGGGAAGCCGAGAGTGCGCACGTCCTCGGGCAGAGGGTGGCGCCACGACCACAGCGACCGGCCGGTCTTGAGGTCGAGCGCGGTGACGTTGTTGGGCGGCTCGGTGAGGATCATCATGCCGTCGGCAACCAGCGGCGTGGTCTCCACCAGCCCGGGACTCTGGATCTGGTAGACCCAGGTCGCCCTCAGTCGACCGACGTTGTCGGGAGTGATCTCGCGCAGTGACGAGAACCGCTGGGAGGAGTAGCTGCCGGAGTAGGTAAGCCACGAGCCCGGCTCGGCGGCCGAGTTGCGCAGGCGCTGGAACGTCACCTGGCTCGATGCGGCTGAGGTGAGAAATAGGGAAACGCACAGTGCTAGGCACAGTGCAAGCTCCATGCTTGCG
This sequence comes from Holophagae bacterium, assembly GCA_032128015.1. Lineage (GTDB taxonomy): Bacteria > Acidobacteriota > Thermoanaerobaculia > Multivoradales > Multivoraceae > JAQBHE01. The sequence goes on along the minus strand of JAQBHE010000164.1, from coordinate 4,317 downwards.
AGGCCAACGGTGACCGGGATCCGGTCGGCCGCTCTTCGGCCGAGCAGGGCGGGTTTCATGGCTTCTCTCCCTGGAGGCTGGCGAGGTAGGCGACCAGATCGTCGAGGGCCGAGGCGTCGAGTTGGCGGTACGAGGGCATCAACGATGCCCGCGGCTCGCGATTCACTGCCGTGAGATCGGCCTTGTCGAATGAGTGAAGTCGATGGTTGAGGTCACGGATCTGGATCGTGAAGGCGTCCTCGTTCACCCGCACGCCGCGAACTCGAGCGCCGGAGCTCAGGGTGAGTGCGACCACCCGATAGCGGTCGTCGACGACCGCTCCGGGGTCGACGAGGTGCTCGCGCAGGATCGCTGGCGCACGCCGGGCGCCCACCTGGGTGAGCTCGGGACCGAGGGCGAAGCCGGCGCCGGCGATGACGTGGCATGCCTCACAGCCTTCGGATCGATAGACCTCGAGGCCGCGCTCCGGGTGGCCCGGGAGCGGCTCGCTGGCGACCCGGCCGAGGCCGAGAACGTGAGCGACCACCGCGGCGATCTCGCGGTCGTTCATCTGCCAAGCCTCTGGCATCTGGGTGCCGAGGATGCCGTTCTTGACCACGGTCTGGAGCACCGCGGGGTCGTCGCCATGGTGGAGCGGTCGGTCGAGCGGTGGACCCTCGCCGCCGCCGCCAAAGACCCCGTGGCAGCGCGAGCACTGGGCGCGGAACAGCCGGGTGCCGAGGTCGTCGGCGGTTGTCGGCGTCTGGCCCACGGCCCCAGACGCCAGGACCGACAACAGCGCCACGGACATCAGGGTGACCAGGGTCACCGGAGTCAGGGTCGAAAGAACAGCAAGCGTCGCGAGGTTGCTCTTGGAACGGCGGTGGGAAGTTTTCTTCATCGGCGCCCCTCGACGAGGTCGCAGAGGATCAGGGCTGATCGCTCTCGGGCGAGCTGTTATCGCCGACCGCTGGGGGTGGCGGCTTTGGGGGCAGGGTCGACGTCAGCGCGCTGAGCGTCAGCGAGCCGGGAGTCGCGTCCGGCAGCCGGATGCGGTTGACGTTGACCAATACGATGATCCCGCAGAGGAAAGAAACCCCGTTGAAGACCCCGAGGATCACCTCGAAGGCTCCGAGCGCGGTGGTGCGCCGGACCAGGTCCTCGCGGCTCATCCGCGGCGCTTGGGCGAAGTACAGGAACTCGAAGGCGCACAGCACCAACATCGGTGCGGTGAGGAAGACGCCGAAGCAGGCGGTGAAGAAGAACCACAAGTAGCCGGCGACCAGGTTGGCCAGTGCCGACACCAGCACCGGCACGGTGAGCGGTCGCAGGGCGTCGCGGAGCTCGGCCGCGGCTTGGAAGCTGGAGGTCGGTTCGCTCACGGCGCGGCTGCGTTCTCAGGTTGGGTCCGTCGGGTTGAGGCGGCACGTCGTCGCGATTCTGGGTGCGGCGCCGGAAGCGGTCAAGTGCGACAGCGCCTGGCTATCCCGCGCCTTCGGCTTCGAGCGCGGTCCGCAGCTCGGCAAAGTGAGCACGGTCCTCGTCGCTGGGCGTGGGGTAGCGCAGGTGCAGGCTCTCGAGCGCGCGCACAACGAGGTCGGCGACGCTGAGCCGCATGAAGGGCTTGTCGTCGGCCGGGACCGCGTACCACGGCGCCCACGGCCGCGAGGTCGCGCGCAGCGCCTCCTCGTAGGCCTGCAGGTAGTCGTCCCAATGCTCGCGCTCCGACATGTCGCCAGCCGCGAACTTCCAATTCTTCTCGGGCTCGTCGAGGCGCGAAATGAAGCGCTGGCGTTGTTCTTCTCGCGAGACATTGAGCCAGAACTTGAGGATCACCGTGCCGTTTCGCGCCAGGTGACGCTCGTGGTCGCGGATCGACTCGAAGCGCTGTTGCCAGAAGTCCTCGGAGACGGTCGCGGCGCCGACCGTGGCTCCGGGAATCCGCTGGGCGCCGATCCAGTTCGGGTGCACCCGGACCACCAGAACCTCTTCGTAGTAGCTGCGGTTGAAGATGCCGATGCGGCCGCGCTCCGGTAGGCGACAGGCAGTGCGCCACAGGAAGTCGTGGTCGAGCTCCTCCTTCGACGGCTGTTTGAACGAGAACACCTGGCACCCGGCCGGGTTGACGCCGCTGAACACCGCCCGGATCGTCGAGTCCTTGCCCGCAGCGTCCATCGCCTGGAACACCAGAAGCACGGCGTGAGAATCGTGGGCGAACAGAATCCTCTGCAGGTCGCTGAGACGCTCGACGGTCTCTACGAGTTGCTTCTTCGCGGACTTTCCGGAATCGGCGTCGCGCGGTGGCGCGGTCGGCGAGGTCGCGACCGAAAAGGTCTCGGGGTCGACGAGATAGGGGCTCGGGGGTGCTTGAAACACGGGACTCTCCTTCGGGCGGGCAGACACCCGGTCGCGGTTTGACCGTCACAGTGAGTGGAGGATACCGTGCGGGCGACATCAACGGATCGTCTCTTGGGGAGCTCGACCATGGCGAAGAAGCTCGACTGGTACTACCACCGCACCGGCTGAACCAGCTGCGGGCGAGCGTCCAAGTTTCTGGACGCACGAGGCATCGTGGCGGCGGAGAAGGTGTCGGCGTCGCGCAAACTGGGTCGCGAGGACGCGGCGGCGCTGTTGGCAGACGCCGGAAAGCTGATCGTGGCCCAGGGCCGGAGCGTGCAGTCGCTCCAGGCGGGGCCGCGAGCTCCTGAAGCAGCGATCGAGGCGATGCTCGGGCCGACCGGCAATCTGCGGGCGCCGACGATCAAGGTCGGCAAGACCCTGGTGGTCGGATTCGATGACGAGAGCTACCGGGCGGTGTTCGGTCTGTAGCGTGTGATGCGGCAGACGCGGTGCGACATGACCCGTCGCGCCGTTCGAACCGCGAGGAACCATCCCCTTCTTGATTGGCGGTGGTCCGCCAGCGGCGTCGAGCGGTGTTGGCGGATAGGTGTGCCATGAATCCCGCTTCGATCTCGCTGATCGCCCTGCTGGTCGCGATCGTCGTCTCGATGATCTCGCGCATCAACATTGGTGTGCTCGCGATCGCGCTCGCGGCGCTGGTCGGCGTCTACGCCGCGGGGATGAAGGCGGACGCGGTGATGAAGGGCTTTCCGGCGACCCTGTTCTTGACCCTCACCGGGGTGACGCTGTTGTTCGCTTGTGCCGAGTCCAACGGGACGTTGAAGGGGTTGGCGCATCGGGCCGTGCGCTTGGCGGGCGGTGATCGGCGACTGTTGCCGCCGCTGTTCTTTCTGATTGCCGGTGTCGTTTCGTCAGTGGGCCCCGGGGCGATCACCAGCGTGGCGCTGATCGTGCCGCTCGCGATGGTGATCGGGGAGCGCGCTCGGGTGCCGCATCTCTTGACCGCGCTGATGGTCGCGAACGGCGCCAATGCCGGGAACCTGTCGCCGATCAGCGCGGTGGGCATCATCGCCAACACCAAGATGGCCGAAGCCGGGTTGGGTGGTCACGAGGCCAAGGTGTGGATTGCGAACTTCGTCGCCCATTCGCTGGTGTCGGCTGTGGCGCTGTGGATCTTCGGCCGAGCGAGCGCCACCCCAGAGCGAGACGCGGCGGTCGTCGAGCTAGAGACCGAGCCGTTCTCGCGATCCCAGCTCTTCACCCTCGTCGTCATCCTGGCCTGGATCATCGGGGTGCTGGCGGCCGGTCTGAGCATCGGCCTGGGTGCATTCGTGGCGGCTGCAATCATCGTCGTCGCGAAAGCGGCCGACCAGAAATTGGCGCTTCAGAGTGTTCCCTGGGACGTGATCCTGATGGTCTGCGGCGTATCGGTCTTGATCGCCTTGCTGGAGCAGACCGGCGGCATGGATCTGTTCACGTCGCTGCTCGCCAGGTTGGCGCGGCCGTGGAGCATCAACGGCGTCATCGCCTTCGTGACCGGCGCGATCTCGACCTACAGCAGCACCTCGGGAGTGGTGCTGCCCGCTTTTCTGCCGACGGTGCCGAAGTTGGTCGCGGAGCTCGGTGGCGGCGATCCGCTCGCGGTCGCGCTCAGCATCAACGTCGGGGCGTCGCTGGTCGACGTCTCGCCGCTGTCGACACTCGGCGCGCTGTGCGTCGCGGCAGTCCGAGACCAAGGCGAATCGCAGCTGCTATTCCGGCGCCTTCTCTTGTGGGGGCTTTCGATGTCGGTGGTCGGTGCTCTGCTGTGCCAACTCCTGGCCGGCCCGCTCGCGCGTTTCTAGGCTCTCAGGGCAGCTCGAGCGCGACCAGCCGCTTCTGATCGCGGGCGTACAGGGTCCGGCCGACCAGGGTGGGCGGGGTCCAGGTCTTGGAATCGAACAGCTGGTGCTTGGCGAGGATCTCGAGCCCGGTCGC
>JAQBHE010000163.1:0-11508 GCA_032128015.1 Holophagae bacterium | reverse complement strand
CCGGGTGGGGCGATGGTGTTCTCGGTCAACGACGAGGCGGTCATGTTCCCCGGTCGCCGGATGCTGCCGAGCGGTCTCTACTTCGAGCCGGTGAGCGAGAACGAGAGCCTGGCGGTCGAAGAGTACGGCTCGACCTGGGTCACGGAGGCGTTCGTGCGGCGACTGATCGCGACGGCGTGCCCAGGAGCCTCGCTGTCCCAGCGCGTGCCCCGCGGTCTTTGGCACTTCCAGGATCTCTACGTGATCACTCGCGGCGAGGCTCCGAGCTCGCCTCTGGCAGTCGATCTTCCTCCCGAAGGTTATCTCGACACCTGCGTCCAGCTCGCCGATGGCGCGGTGGTGGTAGCAGGCTGGGCGATCGATCGCCAGCGCCCCGAGGACGAGCCGGAGATCCGGGTTCTCGTCAACAACGTCGAGCGTGGCCGGGCGCGGGCGAGTGAACCGCGGCCGGATCTCTCGGAGATCCTCGGCGAGCCGTTCCTGCGCTCGGGTTGGGTGTGCCGTCTCAGTGCGCCTTCTGGTAGCCGATTCCGGCCCGAAGACCAGCTGATGGTGATCGCAAGGAGCCACGTCGGACGCGAGACCGTGCTCCACGCGAGTCATCTCGAGGGAGCCGACCTCACCCGCCGAGTTGCCGGAGCGCAGGAAGAGATCCGGGCGGCGAACCTTCGTCTGCGGGCTGAGAACGCCGAGCTCCAGCGGCGGGTCGCCTGGATGGAGCGCAGCCGCTTCTGGAAGCTGCGCAACGCCTGGTTTGCCGTGAGGCCTTGGTGACCGCGGATCGAGAGACCCGGAACAGCCGACCTTTGGGGCCTGGACTTTTCACTGGAAGGAAACACCAGTCGGCCCGCTGAACTCGAGCGAACTCGAGTACAGAGCTCTCACCCCGGGCAACGGGGGTCAGCTCACCTACCAGCTTGTGGTGCCTTGCCCGCGCAAGCAGTCACCAGGCGAGTGCCGACGCCGCAAAGCGCGCGCTCGAGCCTTGGCCTGCTCCGCCACGAGGGTCGTAATCGGCCGTGGCGATCGATCCGAAGGGGAGACGATCAGACGCCCGCGAGCGATAGCCGGAACGCGGCCATCTCTTCGCCGTTGCGAACGAGTAGGAGATCGTTGACGAGCACCGGATGGTTCCAGGTCTTGCCCTCGATTGCAGGGAACCGTGCGAGCTCGGTGAACTGGTCGGGAATCGCGGCGACCAGCGCCAACTCGCCGTCTTCCGACAGCACCAGGATCAGATCCTGGTCACGCAACAGGACGAGCTGGCCGTTGCCGTAGCGACCGCCCTTCCAATTGCGCTCGCCGTCCTCGAGATCGATGGAGGCGAGAATGCTGCCGTCGAAGCCGTAGGCATGGCCATCGTGAACCACGAAGTCGTTGAAGTAAGGCTTCAGTCGGATCGACGTCCAGCGCTCCGACGTAGTCCATCCACCGGGTCCGTGCTCGACCGCGAGACGGCGGAGGCCAGTTCCGCCGGTGATAGCGACCGAGCTGATCAGCAAGTCGCCGTCGCCGGTGAGAGCCGGCTGCACCATCGGCTCGCCCGGCCAAGAGTGCTGCCACAACATCGCGCCGTCGGCAGGCGCGACGCTGGTTGCGCCCTTGCCAGTCAGCAACAGGATCTGCGTCACTCCGTCGATCGTCAAGAGATGGGGCGAGCTGTAGCCAGCGCTGGCCGGACCGGACCAACGCTGGTCACCGGTAGCGAGGTCGTAGGCGACGAGCTGGCCGGCGGCGGCGACGATGACCGCGTCTCTGGTCACCAAGGGCGAGCTCGAGAAGCCCCACATCGGAATCTTCGCGCCAGTATCGGTCACGACGTTGCGTGACCAGTGGACGGCGCCATCGACAGCGTCGAGAGCGTTCAGGATGCCGGTCGCACCGAAGGTGTACGCTCGTCCATCTCGGAGAGTCGGCGTCGCGCGCGGGCCGGCACCTGCGTTCGACTCCCAGAAGCGGGTCGCATCGCGGTGCCTCCACGCCGGCTCGCCGTTGGTCGCGTTGTAGCAGGCGACGACCTCGTCGTCACCGCGCTGCTCCTGAGTGAAGAGGAAGTCGCCGCTGACTGCGAACGACGACCAGCCCGGTCCGACCTCGCGACGCCACACTTCGACCGGCGGCGAAGCCGACCAGTCGGTCGCGATCCGCACTCCACGGACGACGCCGTCGCGAGCGGGTCCCCGAAAGCCCGGCCATTCGGCTTCGCCCAGCGCGGCCGCCTCAGCCGACGACACGGTAGCTTTCTCGGCACCGACTTGTGCGAGGAGCCGCTCTTCGGGAGTCTTGGCCCACCGCCAGGCAAGATCCGCCTTGCCATTGGCGGTGATACCGCCGGTTCTCGCGAGTGCCCAGCCTCCACACGCGAGGAATAGGGTCGCGACCATTGTCACCCGCCGAGGCCAGGCGGAGAGGCGGCGGCTCGCGACCGCCCAGACGACGAGCGCGAGACTCAGCACCGGGATGGCGTAGATGTAGAACAGCATCCCCATTCCCGCCGTCGCCACCGATTCGTGGAGGATCGGCTTGGTGACGAACACCGCGATGACCATCAGGGGGACCGCGATCCAACGCTCGAACCGCGGTCCCCGGCTGAAGAACGCCCACCACACCGTGATCGCCAACGCGCCGACAAGTCCGCCGGCTACCCCAAAGATCAAGGCCTCCGGCGCCACGAGTGGGACGCCGAACCGAGCCAGCAGCAACAGCGCTGCGGCGACGACGCCAGGCCATAGGCGGAGCGGCTTCTTGTCTGTCGGTCTGTCGGTCGAAGCGATCGTCATGTCGGCGTTTCCAAGGTATCAGCCGCGCTCAGCGAGTGGCCCTGGCGTTCTCGGCGGTCGCCCCGCGACGCCAACTGGTTCTACGCCGCGAAGCCTCGGCGTGTTTCGTGCCGAAAGTATCGATCCGCCAGCGGGCCTGACGATCCTGGAGGTCAACGACCGCTTCGTGCAGCGGATCTCCGAGCGCATCGCTGGCAGTCTGGAAGTGCCGGCGGAAGAGGTCTTCGAGAACATCCGGTGGTTCCGGGGCGTGCCGGCGGGTCGGCTCCTACGAATCATGAACCGCCTTCAGCCGCGCCCTGGTGTCAGCTGCACTCACTGTCGAGCTGGAATTCGCGAGTGACGACAAGCGGCCAAAGCGCGCCGCGCGCGAGATGGCCGCCATGCACTGCGCGATCAACGAGCAGTTGAAGAGCATGACGAATCTGGAGACGGCGTCCGAGGAGCTCGCGATCAACTGCCTTACCCGCCACCGCGGCGCGATCGATCCGATGGCCGGAGAGAGATGATCCCCGCGGTCCTCAGGAATCCGCGAGAGCTCACTTCGCTCGGCTGCGGATCCTTGATCGGGTCGCCGCTCTTCTCCCCGGGGCCGGGCTCAGGCGCGCTCGAACAACCCGGCCGCGCCCTGCCCGCCACCGATGCACATCGTCACAACGCCGTAGCGCGAGCCGCGTCTTCGCATCTCGTAGGCCAGGTGTCCGACCATGCGCGAGCCGGTCATTCCGAAGGGGTGGCCGATCGAGATCGAGCCGCCGTTGACGTTCAGCTTGTCCGGGTCGATGCCCAGGCGATCGCGACAGTAGAGCACCTGCGAGGCGAAGGCCTCGTTGAGCTCCCAGAGATCGATGTCGTCGATCTTGAGGCCCTGACGGCCGAGCAGACGCGGGATCGCGAAGACCGGCCCGATGCCCATTTCGTCGGGCTCGCAGCCGGCGACCGCAAAGCCGCGGAAGACCAGCTTGGGCTCGACGCCGAGCTGCTGCGCACGCTCCCTCGACATCAAGAGCGTTGCCGAAGCGCCGTCGGAGAGCTGTGAGGCGTTGCCCGCAGTAACGCTGCCCTGCCCGGAGTCCGGATCGAAGTAGGGCGGGAGGTTGGCAAGGCCCGAGAGCGTGGTGTCGGGACGGTTGCACTCGTCGCGCTCCACCCGCCGTTCCTGCGTGCTGGCGATCTGTTTGGTCTCTTTGTCGATGATGCCGTAGGTGACATCGATCGGCGTCACCTCTTCGTCGAAGTAGCCGGCTTGCTGGCCGGCCGCGGTGCGCTGCTGGCTCTGCAACGAATACTCGTCCTGTGCTTGGCGGGTGACGCCATAGCGTTTGGCGACCACCTCGGCGGTGTTGCCCATGGCCATGTAGAGCTCGGGCTTGTGCTCTTCGATCCAGGGGTTGGGCATCGCCTTGCCGCCCATGTTGAAGGTGATGCTCTCGACCCCCGAGCCGATGGCGACGTCGGCGCCGTTGACCATGATCTGGTTGGCTGCCATCGCCACCGCCTGTAGGCCCGAGGAGCAGAAGCGGTTGACCGTGGTGCCGGCGACGGTGACCGGCAAGCCGGCGCGGATCGCCGCGACCCGCGCGACGTTGGAGCCGGCGGCTCGTTCCGGCGTCGCGCAGCCGGCGATGACATCCTCGACCTCGGCGGCGTCGAGCTGTGGGACCTTGGCCAGCACATCCTTCAGGCAGTGCGCCAACAGATCGTCGGGACGGGTCATGTTGAAGGAACCGCGAAAAGACTTGGCTAAGGGGGTGCGGGAACTGGCGACGACGACCGCTTCTCTCATTGGCGGGGCTCCTCTTGGGCGGCGGTTGCTGGAGGGACCGGCAACGTAGCAGCGCTTGGAACCGGCGTCAAACCCAAGGTCTCGGCACCGGCGCCTGTGCAGGCAGGTGTCCGTGACGCTAGGATTCCGCACCTGGATGGGCCGTAGGGGGCAGGCGTCCGAGCAGAGCCCCTTCGGTGCGGCGGGACATCGTCAAGCGAGACCGCCGATCGGCCCTGTCGCCAACGATTGACCGAAGGAGGAATCCGCCATGCGGACCATGATGAAAGTGATTATTCCGGTCGAGAAGGGCAACGCGGCGATCAAGGATGGCTCGCTGCCGAAGATCATCGGCGAGGCTATCGAGCGCTTGCAGCCTGAGGCGTCGTACTTCCTGACCGACGGCGGGAGCCGCAGCTGTCTGATGGTGTTCGACCTCAAAGATCCCGCTGATATCCCGTCGATTGCCGAGCCGTTCTTCATGGGCTTGAACGCCACCGTGAGCTTCTCGCCCGCGATGAACGCGGAGGATCTGCAGAAGGGACTCGGGCAGGTCAAGTAGCCGGCCGTCTCCGGTCACGGAGGCTTGGGGGACGCGTGGCACCCGGATGACGACGGCGGGAGTGGCAAGAGGTGGGCCCAGTGGCCTGGGCCAACCTCCGCTAACGCCCTGTGATCTCGCCGCTCGATGACAGGATGACCCCGCTCAGCGGGTCGTAGACCGCGACCACGATCCGGTGGTTCTTGTCGCGCAACCGCAGCTCGGTCTCGTAGAAGTACATCTGTCCGGGTTGCGGCGGCGCTGAGCCGTTGATCGAGATCTTGTCCACGGTGGTCTCGGAACGGTTGCCCTGGGGATCCATCACGGTGACCCGGATCTCGAGCTCGTTGACGTAGCGGCCCTGGCTGGGCAGCAGGGTGATCTCGTCCATCAGCATCCCGACCTCGAGGGGCACCCGCATCTTGCCCAGGCCGGCTCGATGCGGCCGACCGAAGCGTAGTGCTAGCGGCTTGTTGGTCGGCGGCTCGCCGAACAGCAGCGCGCTTTCGACGATCATCGTCACCTCGGTGCCGCGAGACAGGTCGACGAATCCCGCCCGCGCGCGGACCCGGAGATCGGGGCGGCCGACCACCTCGACGTCGATTTCGTGGCCGGCGTCGTCCTCGTTGCGCTCGGGAGTGAAGCCGAGCCAGTAAAACGACCGAGTGTCGGCGATGACTTCGGCGAGGGAGCGGTCGCGCAGCGAGTTGATCAACGCCTTGCCGCCGGTGCTCTGGGCCAGGAACGACAGGCCGTCGTGGATCGCCAGTTCGCGGGACCGTGCGGTGCCGCCGGCGCCCGCGGTCGGAGCCTGCTGGTCGAGCTCGCCGAACGCCTCCGAGGCGTCGAATCCGTACTCGCGGTCTTGCCCGGGCACGTCCACCGGGTAGAGGGTGTAGCCGAGTAGGTTCGCGGTGTCGACCAGCGGGCCGAACAACCGGTTGCGCCCGAGCAGCGTGGTGTCGGCGATGCCGGCGATGCTGTCGTCGGCGCCGGACAGGTAGGTGTTCAAGGCGTACTCCGCCGGCGAGAAGGGCCAGCCGCCCGCGAGCAGCAGCATCACTTTGCGGCCGTTGGGCCCGGCGAAGCTGCGCAGCGCCGACACCGCTCCGAGCACCGAGCGTCGCACTTGCTCAGCCAGGCGGTTCGCGTACTCGAGCTCGACCCCGTCGAGCCGCGTGTCCAAGAACGATCGCTCGGGGGGATCGCCGCCCGCTGACTGAATGCGCTCGACGTTGAGCAGCTCGAGGTTCTTGCGCTCGCGACGTTGGCTGTCGTTGGTACGCACCTCGGCGAGGCGCTGGAGACCGAAGGTCTTACGTTTGCGAGCGCGGTCGAGGGCGGTCGCCAGTGCTTCGGGGTCGCGGGTCCAGCCCGCGAGGAGCTCGAGGGCACGGCCGTCGAAGGCGACGATCGCCATCCGATCGTCGGACCCGAGCTCTGCGGCTTGTTCCTGGAGATGATCGAGTACCCGGTCGCGGTCCGGGCCGACCGCGAAGAAGTCGTCGATGAACACCAAGAAGTTGGTGCGCAGCTTGGAGCCGGGCTCGAGCGAGGGCACGGTCTTGACGCTGCTGCCCGCCGCCCCAGCAGTTGCCGCGCCTTCGGCGACCTCGGAGAAGTAGTCGATCGGCACCTCGACGCCGTCGACGCGCAGCCGGAAATCGCCGACACCCAATCCACGAACCCGGTTGCCGTCGCGGTCGGTGACCACCACTTCGAGGTTGACCACCCGCACATCGATGACCTCGGAGAAACCGGGAATGCCGGGCTGCTGCTGGGCCGCGAGCCCGAATGTCGCAGCGAGTCCGAGCGCCAGGACTATCCAGGCGTTCGAGCGTGCGCCGTTGCGCGGGCCACGTGCCGACCGAGGATCGCGTGCCGACCGAGGATCGGTGTGGAGCTGTCTGTGCTGTCGAGGGAAAAATCGCTGCGTCATGGACTCCCCCAAGCCTATGTCAGATGCCGAAGGCTCCGTTTTCCCTTAAACCCAAAGGTTTGCACCTCAGGTGGTTGGAGCCCGAGAATCTACCTGTGCCGTCCTGGCCGGCTGAGCGGTCCAACCTCAGGCTTGCGAAGGGACATTCCCGGCCAACTGCTGGTCCTCCAAACTCGGCGATCCAGGAGCGTGTGTACCACACCGCGAACCTCCCAGCGAACAACCCAGACGAGTCCCACCGGTTCGATCGCGGCCCGCTCAGCGATCTGCGCTCGGACGTCAGGGATCGAGCCGCGCCCGCGCAAGCAGACGGCGCAGCTCGGCGGCGGCGCGTCGGCGGATCTCGGCGGGGTCGAGATGGATCAGCTGTCCGGACTCGACCAGCGTCCGGCCGCCGACCAGCACGTGGCGCACCGAAGCACGGGAGGCGACGAAGGTCACCTGGTCATGGATGTCCGCGCCCAATCGGAGAACCTCGGGCTCGGCCAGCAGCTGCGCCGGCCACCACTCCGGCCGGCCGGTGTCCAGAACTACGACGTCGGCGGCTTTGCCGACCTCGAGCGAGCCGGTGACCGCTCCAAGGCCAAGCGCTCGAGCGCCTTCGCTGGTCGCGAGCCGCAGCGCGTCGAGACCGGTGAACGCGGCCGGTCCGTGGCGGAGCTTCTGAAGCAGGGCCGCGAGGCGGATTTCCTCGAGGACGTCGAGGTCGTTGTTGCAAGGCGCGCCGTCGGCGCCGATGCCGACCGGGATGCCGGCCCGTCGCAGACCGACGATGTCGGCGATGCCCGAGCCGAGCTTGAGGTTCGAGCCGGGGCAGTGGGCCACCGAGAACCGGTGCTTGCGGACCCGTTCGAGATGCTGCGGTTGGAGCTGGACACCGTGAGCGATTCGCAGGTCGACAGCCAGCAGTCCGTGGGCGTCGAAGTACTCGATCTCGTCGCAACCTCGCTGAGCGCGGACCAGCTCGCCCTCTTCGACCTGTTCGAGTGCGTGGGTGTGGACCGGCCAGCCCCGGCGGTCGGAGAGCTCGCGGACTCCGGCCCACAAGGCGTCGGAGCAAGAGAGCAAGAAACGCGGATTGAGACTGAAGCGGAGACGACCTTCGGCTCCGTCGAAGCGCTCGGCGAGGTCTGTGGCGCTCCGCAGCTGGTCCTCGGTCGATCCGCCGAGCCCCGGCGGCATGCCTTGCTCCTCGTCCATCAGGCAAGGGCCGGCAAAGGCTCGCAGGCCGGAGTCGACGATCGCCTCGAGCAGACCATGGCTGCCCGGGCCGATGCCGATGTCCTGGATGGTGGTGGTGCCGCCGAGCAGGCACTCGACGGCGCCCAAAAGACCGCACCAGTACGCGCTCTCGTCGTCGTGGGCGGCTTCGAGCGGCCAGATGCGCTCGGCGAGCCAAGGCATCAGGCGCCGGTTCTCGGCCAGACCCCGGAAGATCGTCTGCCCCAGGTGAAGATGCGCCTGGATGAATCCGGGAAGTACCAGGCAACCGACCGCGTCGAGGGTGGCGCAGCCCTCGGCCGGCCCGCCGATGGATGTGATGACCCCGTCGCGGATGATCAGCGAGCCATCGAGTACTCGCGCCTCCGGGTCGAGGGTGAGCAGCGTGCCGCCGGTGATCGCGAGGTCGGCTGGGGAGGTTCGGTCGGCGGTCATGGTGGTCGGCGCTCGGAGGGAACGCGCAGCGCGTTCCGGAGGCGGTTCATTCTCGCAGGTACCCGGGCCAGTCGGGCCGCGAAGAACGGAACCTCGACGGGCCGATCTGCGTAAGATAAGCAGAGAGCGCGGTGAAGGCGCGGCTCCGGGAAGGAGATCTGATGGTTGCTTTCGTCCTCTGGCTGTTGCTGCTCATCTTCTGCTGGCCGCTGGCGCTGGTCGCCTTGGTGCTCTACCCGTTGGTGTGGCTGCTGCTCTTGCCCTTCCGCCTGGTCGGGATCGCTTTCAACGGCGTGTTCGAGCTGCTGCGAGCGATCGTGCTGCTGCCCGCTCGTTTGTTCGGCGGCGGCCGGCGGGTGCTCTCTCGCGGATGAGACGGCGAGCGCTGTTCCGATAACCTGTGGACCTCGTGCGTTGCGCGCGGGAGGTCGAAGCCATGGACCAGCGACGGACGCTTCGCGAGCTTGCCGGCCCCCGGCTCGCTCGCCAGCTCGATTTCATCCTCGAAGCCGACCGGCTCAAGGGTGTGCTGCGTCAGACCGTGCTCACCGATCGTTCGCGGCAAGAGAACTCCGCCGAGCACTCGTGGCACTTGGCGTTGATGGTCCTGGTGCTGACCGAGCACGCCGCCGCCGAGATCGACCCGCTCCGGGTGCTCAAGATGCTGCTGGTCCACGACCTGGTCGAGATCGACGCTGGCGACACCTTCTGCTACGACGTGGACGCCAATGTCGACAAGGCCGAGCGCGAGCAACTTGCAGCCGACCGGGTGTTCGGACTGTTGCCCGCCGATCAGACAGAGGATCTGCGGGCGCTGTGGGAGGAGTTCGAGGCGCGGTCGACGCCGGAAGCGCGGTTCGCCGCCGCGCTCGACCGACTGCAGCCGATGCTCCACAACTACCTCACCGCCGGGCATTCGTGGCGCAAGCACGGGATCGTGCGTGCCCAAGTCGTCGAGCGCAATCAACCGATCGAAGACGGCGCGCCGACCCTGTGGCGGCTGGCCGAGCGCTTTCTCGCCGACGCGGTCGGCCGCGGCGATCTCAGCGACGGCTGATTCCGCGTTTCGCTGAAAGAAACAGTCGCTAGGGACAGCTGGCGAAGGCGGCGGTGTCCAGGGTCGGTCGGATCGGTGTGGCCGCAGGGTTCCCGTAGGTCTTGGTCAGCCCGGTGGCTTTGTCGATCACCGTCAACTCGAGCTCGACGTTGGTCAAACCGCCGACGAACACCCAGTAGTTGCCGTTGACCGCGCAGCCGTCGAGGGCCTTGACCACCAGCTCGACGTTGCTGGGATCGAAGAACCAACAGTAGCCGGTGTCGTCGCTGAGCTCGAGGGCCATGCACCGACCGTCGGGCTGCTGGGCGGTGCGAAAGCGAATCCGGGTCTCGAAACGGTCGCGGTTCAGGCAGTGGGTGGTAGCGGTCGCGAGGCAGGGTCCGGCAGCGGCCAAGGTGGTAGCCGCTGCTTCGTTGGTGTACGCCGAGACCCCGGCCTTGTTGATCGCGCGGATCCGGTACGCTCGGTAGCTTGCCTCCGGTACGTTGACGACTCGGGCGCTCACGCTGCCGGCCGCGACGGTAGCGATCTTCCGCCAGGTTGTCGAGAACATCTGCTCTTCGACCTCGAAGCCAGTCTCGTTGTTCGAGCGGTCCTGCCAGTCGAGCTGGATCTCGCTGGTCGACGCCGCCCGAGCGGTGAGGTCGGTGGCCGCCTTCGGCGCTTTGGGCTCGGGCTCCGGTTCCGCGGTCTCCGGGTAGAGGAAGGCCACCGCCGCACGGTCGTCGGTGCCCAGGCGCGCCCCGCGGCCGTCGTTGTGGACGATCGCGCGCATGATCGCGTCGTCGATGGCTCCGGAGCAGGGGCCGCTCGCGTCGTCGCCGCACGAATGCGACAGCCCGAGGCTGTGGCCGCTCTCGTGGGTGATCACCTCGGCGAAGGTGAGGGCCGGGTTGGCGGCCCTTCCGAAGAAATTCTCGCCGGTGCCGTCTTGGGTGACGATTCCGGTCTCGCCGATCACGTGGGCGACGCCGTTGGCGAAATCGCGGAGCTGGCAGCTGAAGAACACGATTCCGATCGCCACCGTGCCGCCTGTACTGGGGTCGAACGAGCCCGGAATCTCGCCGCGCGGGTCCTCGAACACCATCACATTCTCGCCGTCGGGAACGCCACCAGCGCGGGTGTTGACGGTGGTGCCATCGACGCGCAGATCGATCTTGCTGCCGGGATCTCGATTCCAGGCCTGGAGAGCCTGTTGGATTTCGTCGAAGCCGCCGCCAGGCACCCCCTTCTGTCCGTCGACGTGGACGTTGAAGCCCACCGCCCCGTTTTCGTCGAACCGCGGCCAACGCAAGGGGTTACCGCCGGCTCCGCCGCAGGCGTTGTTGCCGCTGCGAGCGACGCGAAAGGCGGAAGCCGCGGCAAGCAGCCGTGGGCTGGTGATGAAGTAGTCGGGTGTGGAGTCGAGGTCGGTGAGCCAGTCGACGAAGCGTTCGAAGTCGCGGGGAAGGTGGCTGCGCAGGCGCTCGGCTCGGTGGGTGTCACCGGGAAGCGCGAAGTCCTGGGCGCCCCCGAGGTCACGGATGGCGAGCCGGGCGCCGCCCAGCGTGACCTCGCGGAAGGCGCCGAGAGCGTAGTCGACGACGCCGAACACGCCGGCCTTGGGCGCCGACAAGAAGAGCAGCCAACGATCGCCGTCGCGGAGCTCGGGAAGCCCGAGCACACGCATCCCGATGTCGTCGGCCCGCACCCCGCCGGGCAGGCGGACGACGATCGTGCTTCCCGGCACGAAGCCTCGGATCAGACGGTCGACCTCGACCAGGTAGTCGG
>JAQBHE010000162.1:0-12092 GCA_032128015.1 Holophagae bacterium | reverse complement strand
CCCCGGCGAGCGCGCTCGCCAGCTTCTGGAGCCGCGGGCGCTCGATCCGGCGCGCTGCATCGGCCTCGCGGCAAGCCTCGACCGCGCGCTCGATCACCCGCAGCCGGAGCGCTGGGGACGCCGAGGGCGAGCCTTCGGGACCGAGCTCGACGGCGGTCAAGAGCGCCGCCTCGAGGGTTGGCTCGTGCTCTTCGATGTACATCGCGACCTGGCGGTCCGACACCCGTTGCAGCAGCGGCAAGGCCAGAAAACGCACCACCAGCGCCGCCAGAGTGATCCAGACGAGCGCCCGCAGCGCGCGCACCGCGCCCGCGCTGTAGAGGAAGTGGTCCATCGCCGCCACCGACGCGAAGAACACCAGGAAGCCGAGCACCAACACGGTGACCGTGCCGCGCAGCGCCACCCGCAAACGCCAACGCCGGCGCACCGAGCGCACCACCGCGATCAACTGGTCGAAGGTCGCACCCGCCGCCGGTTCGAAGCTGGAACGGGGAAAGGCTCCTGGATCGCTCATCTTCAGACCTCCGTGGCGCGACCGGGAGCTCCCCCCGGTCGCCGATTCGACAGCAGGCTCTCGGCCGCCAACGCCAGCAATCCGGTCAATAGCACCAGCCACCACAGCTTCTGCCGGCCGGGGTCGGCCGCCGACCGCTCCGCCGACTCCGTGGCGGTCTCGCTCGGGCCTCCCGCGGTCCACTGCAGCCGCGCCTCTTCCAGATCGACCCTCGCGAGGTCGCCTTCGGCGGTGTCGACATTGACCGCGAGCACGGTGCGCCGGCCCTCACGCTCGACCGGTCGAACTTCCCAGAAACCGGCCTGGTCGAGCGGCACCAGCAACCGGCCTTCCCCGGCGAGGGCGAGGCGGTCACCCGCCGGGGGCTGCGCCACCCACTCCACTCCGCGCTCGGACTCGCTGAGAGCGAGCTCGGCAACCTGGCCCACGGCGTAGGAATCGCTCGGCGGCTGGTAGCCGGCGAGATGACGGATCGCGCGGTCGATCCAAGGCACGAACACCGGCTGCAGCACCAGATCGCCCCACTGCACGTCCAGAGTCGACCCCCACAGCAACACCCGGCCCTTACCCAGGTCTCGCTCGACCAGGGCCGGGTCGCCGTTGTCGAAACGCGCCACGACCCGGCTCTCGGAGCCGGCCGACAACGGGCGATAGCGAAAGAACTCGGCCCCCGAGAAGTCACCGCTGCGCGCCCCGGCGAACGGCTCGAACACCGGGTGGCCGTAGTCCAGAAGGGCAAGATGCCGCGCTACCCGCTGATCGTTCACCGCTTCGGTGCCGCGAAGACCCAAGGGCTCGATCACGGCGCGCCCGTCGTGCTCGACACCGAGCACCAGCAACAGGCCGCCGCCTTCGCGCACATAACTCACCGCGCGCTCGCGCAGCTCGGGACCCAGGAGGTGCACCGAGTCGTTGAGGATCACTGCCGCCGCCGCCGAGAAGTCGGCGGCGCGCAGGTCGGCAGTGGTGCGCTCGGTGAGCCGGACCGGCGGCCGCCGCGAGGTGGCGAGCGCGCGCTCGAGGTAGAGGCTGGATCGCGCGCGCCGACCCCGCGGTCCGTCGACGATCAACACCGGCAAATCGTCGGCCGGCGAAACCGTGAAGCGACGCTCGTTATCGGGTAGCAGCTGGTCTCCACGGACCCGCATCACGCCCCGGGTCAGCAGCCCGCTCTCCAGAGTCACCGGCTCGAAACGAACGGTCTGCGCTCCGTCGGGCTCGAGGTCGACGGTCTTGGTCTCGATCACGCGGCCGTTGACCTCCAACTCGGCGGTCGCCACAATCGGCAGGTCGCCACGGTAGGCGACCCGGGTGCTCGCGCGCAGCCGCTCGCGGCTCTGGTCCTGCTGGCGATCGAGCCAGGCCTCGGTGAGCGCCAGGTTCGCGCTCGGTCCGTCGCCGACATCGACCAGCTCGAGCTCGATCCCGGCCGGCAGCCGCACCGCGTCATCGCTCGACATGCCGGCGCGTTGGAAGTCGCTGACCATGACCACCCGCCGTGCCGGGCGCTCGGAATCGAGCAGGATCGACCGCGCCAACCGTAGCGCCGGCGCGTAACGAGTGGCGCGGTCACCGACCCCGAGATCGTCGAGCTGGCGGCCGAGCAGGCCGGCGTCGGCACTCGGTGACCCCAGCGCCTCGGCGGTCTCATCGAACGCGACCACCGATGCGAGGTCGTTGCGACCGAGGGTCGCAAGGCGCTCGCGCACCGCCGCGATCGCTCGCGCGAAGCGGTCGCCGTAGGCCATGCTGTAGGAGCGATCGACCAGGATCACCAGCTCGGAGTCAGGGTCGCCGGGGATCGCCTGGACGACCGAGCTGGTCAGCGGGCGGGCGAAGGCCACCGCAATCAGGGCGATCACGGCACAGCGGGCGGCCAGCAGCAGCAGATCGCGCAGGCGACGGCGGCGCAGCGAGCGGTCGGGGATCCGTTCGATGAACATCAGCGACGGAAACGCGATCACTTTCTGGGTGTGACGGCGTCGCAAGTGGAGCACGACCGGGATGCCGATCGCGACCAGGCCGAGCAAGAAGGCTGGGGTGAGAAAACTCATGACTCTGGGTTCATCATTCTGGGCTCATCACTCTGGTCTCACCGGCTCTTCATCGACCACAAGCGGGCCGACAAGAATCGATACAAGGACGAGTCCAGCGGCTCAGAGGTGTTGACCAGCGCATAGTTGACCCCGAGCTCGGTGAACCGGCGCTTGAGCTCGGCAATGTGCTGCGACACCAACTGGCAGTACTGCTCGCGCAGCTGGTCGGGCACCACCGGCAGCCGCTCCCCGGTCTCGAGGTCGACCAGTTCCGAGGGCTGGTCGAAGGTGAGATCGATCTCCGCAGGATCCAAGAGGTGGAACAGGATCAGGTCGTTGCCGCGGACCTTCAACGCCGACACCGCCTCGAGGATCTTCTCCGGCGGTTCGTAGAAATCGGACACCAGCACCACGATGCTGCGCCGGCGCACCCGCTCGGCCACCCGCAGCAGCGGCCGCTTGAGGCCGCTGCTGCCACTCGCGGTCGCCTCGTCCAGGGTCCGCAGCACCATTTCGAGGTGTTTGGCCGCCGGCGGCACGTAGGCGATCACGTCATCGGCGAAGGTCGCCAAGCCGACGCGATCCCGTTGCTTCGAGCCGAAGTACCCAAGACAGGCGAGCAGGCTGCGCGCATAGTCGAGCTTCGACATCGGCGCGGTGCCGAAGTCCATCGACCGCGAGACGTCGAGCAGCAACAGCAGGTTGGTGTTGGTGTCGCCTTCGAAGACCTTGACGAAGAAGCGGTCGCTGCGGCTGTATAGCTTCCAGTCGATCTGCCGAATGTCGTCTCCGGGCACGTAGGAGCGGTACTCGGCGAAGTCCATCGACCGACCGAGGAACGGCGAACGATGGAGTCCACTGATGAACCCCTCGACCACGGTCTTGGCGAGCAGGTGCAGGCTCGAGATGCGGCCGAGGACGGCCGGGTCGAGGAAGCGCGCGGAGGGATGGGCGGCCAATCGGTCTCCTACATCCCGGACGTCTCGACCGGCGCCGCGGCGAGTAGCCGCGCCACCAGGTCTTCCGACTTCACCCGTTCCGAGTCGGCCTGGAAGTTGGTGAGGACGCGGTGCCGGAGCACCGGCACCGCGAGCGCGCGGACATCGTCGAAACTGACGTTGAGCCGGCCTTGCATCAAGGCCCGCGCCTTGCCCCCCAGGATCAGGTACTGGGCGGCGCGAACGCTGGCGCCGTACTCCACCCACTGATTGACGAAGTCGGGCGCCTCGGGAGTGCGCGGGCGGGTCATCCGCACCAGCCGCACCGCGTAGCGCACCACGCTCTCCGACACCGGCACTCGGCGCACCAAGCCATGAAACTCCCGGAGGTCGGCGCCCGTGACGTCGCTCTTGATCGCCAGCGGACGTTGTGAGGTCGTGGTGCGCACCACCTCCAGCTCGTCGGCCTCCGGCAGGTGATCGATGACGATGTCGAACATGAAGCGGTCGAGCTGGGCCTCGGGAAGCGGATAGGTCCCCTCGAGCTCGATCGGATTCTGGGTGGCGAAGACGAAGAACGGCTGTTCGAGCGAGTAGGTCTTGCCCTGGACGGTCACCCGGTGCTCCTGCATCGCCTCGAGCAGCGCCGCCTGGGTCTTGGGCGGGGTGCGGTTGATCTCGTCGGCGAGCACGATGTTGCCGAAGATCGGCCCGGGCATGAACACCATCGAGCGCCGGCCGGTCGTCGAGTCCTCCTGGATGATCTCGGTGCCGGTGATGTCGGCGGGCATCAAGTCCGGGGTGAACTGGATGCGGCTGAAGTTCAGATGGAGGATCTCGGCGATCGTCTGCACGATCAGGGTTTTGGCCAGCCCCGGAACACCGGTGATGATGCTATTGCCGCCGACGAACAAGGTAATCAGCACCTGCTCGAGGACCTCTTCTTGGCCGATGATCACCTTGCGCAGATGTTCCAGGATCTGAGCACGCCCGCGCTGGAGACGCAGCGCAAGTGCCTCGTCGCCAGCCCCGACCGGCGCAGCGCCGCTTTCGGCGACCGGCGCGCTGGCCGGCGGTTCAAGGTGGCTGGTGGTTGCACTTTCAGTGGTTTCGTTCATGGGTGCCTCCCGCCTTGGTCCGGAATCAACGGTCCGGACTCGGCGGACCATCGTTCCATTCGTTCAGCTCGTTCAATGGGTCATTCCGTAGAGCAGGTAGTTGACGCCGACCTTGAAGCCCTTCTCGGTGAGGTGCAGCGGATAGACCCCTTCTTGGTCCGACCACTCCCAATAGTCCCCGATGTCGAGGTTGTAGTCGATGATCACTCGCAGCCGCTTGGTCGGATCGTTGTCTTCGAAGATCCCGTAGATCGCGGACTTGAAGTACGGCCCTCGCGGATCGTCGAAGTCGAGATCGGCGAGCTCGAAGAACACCTGGAAGATCGGCTGGTCGACGTCCATTGGGAACAGATGCACGTCCGGATACAGACGGTGGATCTGGCGCTCGAAGTTGTTCCACTGGCGCGGAGTTCGACCGAGCTGATCGAAGAAGTCGTCGATCATCAAGAAGCCGCCCTTGGCCAGGTACTCGCGCAGCTTCTCGAGTTCCTCTTCGGTGGGGTCCCAGAAGCCGGGCTCGCAGAGATAGGCCCAAGGGTGCTCGAACAGTCGGGGATCGGTGAGCTCGAGGATATTGCCGCCGCCCAAGCGTGGCACCACGCCGGTGAGATCGCCGATGATCTTGCCGAAGTTCTGCTCGGCCTGCGGATAGTCGTGGTTCCACTTGAGATCGAGGCCCCAGGTGTAGTCCCCAAACCCCCACCAGCTAGGCCGGAACTTGATGCGCGCGAAGGTGAACGAGCCGTCGTACTCGTAGCTCGGGTATTCGACATCGGGGGGTGCGGGAAAATCCGGGAGGCGCGCTTCGTTGGCACCCAGGGCATAGACAATACCGGCGCTGGCGAGAACCGCGCCGATCGCGGTCACGGCGAGCCGCCGGCGCGAGCGAAGACTGCGCTCGAGAATCGTGATCATTGGCGCGATCACTGGCCCGATCATTGGGTCCCGTCCCGGACCAGATCGAGCAGCAGGCGCTGCGCTGGGTCGTAACCGGGAGCAAGCTCCAGGGAACGCAGGACTTCGCGACGCGCTGCGCCCCGCTCCCCGGCCTCCGCCAGGGCGGCCGCCAGGTCGTACAGCGCCTCGGCGCGGCTCGGCGGGTCGAGAGCGACGACCGCCCGCAGCTCGCGGATCCGCCGCTCCGCGGGACCAAGCTCGCCGTAGAGCAGCGCCAGTTCGTGGTGGAGCTGGGGATCCAGCGGATAGATGTAGATGGCCCGTTCCAGGACCCCGGCGCGCTCGGACTTTCTGTCGAGCTCGCCGAGCAGCTCGGCCAGCTCACGGTGCTCGTCCCAGGCGAGCTCGTTGTGCGCCACCAAGTGCTGCAGCTCGTCGGCAGCGCCTGCGAGATCGCCCGCCGACCGCTTGGCGCTCGCCAGCATTCGGTAGGGGTTGCCGCCACCGACGAACTCGGGAAACAGGGTCTTGGCGCGATCCAGGGGGACCATCGCGCGATCGTACTCTTTCCGTTGGAACAGGACGCTTCCCCAGCCCAGCTGGGCCCGCCAATCGTCGGGCCGCTCGGCCGCCAGACGCTCGAGCTCGGCGGGGTCCGGGCGCGCCGGCCGCGGCGCCGCCTCATCGCTTTCGTGGACATCGTGAGCCTGGGCATGGAACGACGGCAGGGCGCCGGCGAACCGATGCTCCAGGTGAGCGAAGAATCGTCGATCGAACGCATCAAGATCCTCGCCCAGGACCCGCGCGAACAGCGCCTCGGTGTTCTCGCCCGCTCGATAACCGTCGAGCAGCTCGAGCATCTTCGGCCAGCCGAACTCAGTCTCGATCAACTCGCAGACCAGCGAAGCTTGGTAGTACGAGAGCGCGATCTGGATCGGGAAACTGGGACGGACGAAGCCATTGTTGATCTCGCGCAGTCCGAGCAGGCGGCCGTCGCGCAGCGCTTGCAGGAACTCCGGCCGAACGTCGTCGCCCCAGCCTTCGCGGGCCCTTCGCTCCTCGAGCACCGACAAGCCTTCGGTGAGCCAGCGCGGGATCCGGTGCTCGGTGACCCCGAGGGTAAAGGTGTGGGTCAGCTCGTGCCACAGCGTTGACCCCCAGTTGAAGTGGCCAACCTCACGCGCCGACGGCGAGTCGATCGCCAACACCGTGCCGAAGCTGACCCCGAGAGCGCCGAGCCCCGCGAGGCCAACCGTGCGCACCGAGAAGTCCTCGTGGCTGGGATAGACCTCGATGCGGATGGGCGTCGGCGGCCGGTGCCGGTAACGCACGGCGAGCGCCTGGTAGGCCTCCTCGGCAAGCGCCCCGATGTAGGGGCCGAGCAGTTCAGCTTCGCGTTGGTGGATGAACAGCTCGAAACGCCCCGCCTGGGACACCCGGTAGTCGCCGAAGGTGTCGAGCAGATCGAGGGTGTTCTTGTTCCAGACGTTGTAGGGGTCGCCCGCGAAGGCTCTCTCGAGACTGGCCCGGCCTTCCTCGATCTCTCCGAGGCGGAGCTGGTTCATCCCCAGCTCTCCCCATCCCGACCACGAGCGCGGATCGACCGCCACCGCCTGAGCGGCGAAGTCCCGGGCCTGTCGGTACAACCGGTTCTGGACGCACGACTCGGCGAGGCGCACATAGAGACCGGCGTATCCGGGGCTCTGCCCGAGCACCTGTCCCCGGATCGCCCCGAAGCCTTCGAGGTCTCCTTGCAGATAGCGGGCCGCCGCCAGCACCGAAAGCGCCTCGAGCGAACGGGGGTTTCCCGCGAGCGCGGTCTCGGCCTCGCGGACCGCGACCGCGTGCTCCTCGAGCTCGAGCCGCAGCTGCGCCAGGAACACTCGGGCCTCGACAAGAGAGGGATTCGCCTCGAGGCTCTTCTCGGTGAGCGCGAGGGCCTCGGGCGAACCGTCGAAGTGCTGGATCCGCGCCATCGCCAACAGGGCCGGCGCACTGGGGCTCGCGGTCCCAACCGGTGCCCCACCGGTCAGCACCGGTGCCCCACCGGTCAGCACTGGCGCCAGGGACTCGCGCGCCTGCTGGCTGTCGTACTTCTCCAGAAACAGCTCGGCAAGACGAATCCGTGGCTCGGCGTTCTCGGGATCACGCGCGATCGCCTCGTCGTAGGCCTTGAGCGCGTCCTTGAACAGCTGCGGGTCGGTGCGCCCGAGACTCTGGCAGGCACGCGCCACCGCCGTGAGCTCGGCCGATGACAGCTCGAGTCGCTGGTTGTAGGCGGTGATCAAGCTCGAGGCCAACTGCTCGGCTTCCTCTGCGCGTCCGCCGGCCTCGAGCAGGTCAGCGAGGTCGATGCGGGCCATGAGATCGTCGGGACCCGCGTCCTGCACCACCTTCCGCCACACCTCCTCGGCAAGCTCGAAACGCCCGGATCGCGCCAACGCCAGACCGAGCCCGTGCCCGATTGCTCGTAGCGCCCCGCGATCCTCTTCGAGCTTGGGGGTGACGAGGTCGATCACCCGCTGGTGCTCACCGCGTTGGAGCCACGCCGCCACCAGCAGGCGATCCTGCGCAAGATCGCGGCGCCCGTCAGCCCCGGTCAAGACCTCGATCGCCCGGTCCACCTCGCCACGGCGAAGCAGCTCCGCCGGGTCCTGGCCGAACGCCGTCCCCGCGGCCGACGCGATCGCGACCACCAACAGCGTCCGCGCCAGCACGCGGCGCCAACGGTACGGCCGCTCCGCGGTCATCGCTCCGGCTCCGAGTCAGGCCCGCCGGCTCGCGCCTTGAGTTGCTGGTCGACCTCGGCGATCGCGACCAACAGCCGTTCGAGCTCGGCCAAGTACAGGTCTTCGCTGAGCCCGGCCTTCTGGCGGCGCAGCTCCTCGAGCCGGCGTGTGAGATCACGGCGGCTCGCCGCCAAGGCGTCGGCGGCGGCATCGGTTCCGGCCACCAGCGACGCCCCCAGCCGCAGCGACGCAGCGAGCCGACCATCGGCCAAGCCGTCGGCACCGCCGAGGTCGTCGGGGTTGGGAGCTCCCTCGCGATCGCCGTTGTCGTCGAGCAAGGCCTGCTCGGTGACCAGCAGCTTCTCGGTCTCGTAGTAGCGAGCGACCTCCCTCGAGGCGTAGCGGAACGCCTCCAACACCGAGACCTGGCCGTCACGATCCTCGTCGGCGGTGACGGCGGCGAAGGCCTGGGCGAAGTGGCTGCCAAAGCGCGTTTCGTTGCGCTGCGCCGCCGACTTGGTAGCGGTGACCACGACCCTTCCCGGGTGCGACAAGGTCGCCAAGAAACCGCCGCTCGAGCTCGAGGTGTTGACAAACACCACGGTGCGGTCGGCCAGTCGCAAGAGCTCGCGGGAGAAATCTCGATCGGAGAGATCGGGACCGGGAAGGTTGATCCGAGTCGTGCCGTCGGCGAAGCTGCCGTGCCCGATCAAGATCACCCACACTTCGTCTCCCGGCGAGGTCGCGTCGGCCGCGCTGCTGATTGCCGACAGAACGTTCTCGCGGCTCGACCGGTCGGCGATCCGTTCGACGTCGCGCTCCGGATCCTCGGCCAGATACACAACGCGATCGCTCCGGACTCCGGCGGCGATCGCGGCGTCGTAGAGCATGGTGGCTTGTTCGTGGAATGACTCGACGAACTTGGCGTCGCCACCGAGACCGGCGACCAGCACCACGAACGCGGTCTCGCCGCGGGTCACCGCCGCCCCGAACAGCTGGATGGTGAGTGCCAGGCCGGCGGCGATCCCCGGTCGCAACCTCACGCCAGCCCTCGGCGGCGCCGCAGTCCCCACTCGGTGGCGAGCAAACCGAGCAACAGCAGGAACACCGCCGGCATGTCCCACAGTTCGCGCGCCTCTTTCACCGTCGATCCCTCTCCCGAGTACGTGAGATCCTCGACCAGGTTGTTGAGCTCGTCGGGTTGATAGACCCTACCGCCGGTCTCGCTGGCGATGCGCTCGAGCACGCTCGGCCGCAGCTGGGCGCCGAACAGCTCGTCTTCGAGGTCGGTGGCTTCGAGGTGGATCTGCGACGTGCCGAGCTCGACTCCCTGGGAGCTGGCGTTGGCAACGACCTCGTAGAGCCCGCGCTCGAGCGGAGTGAAAGCGGCGCGGAACGCACCGTCCTCGGCCACCGCCCACTCCATGGCCAGCTCCTCGACCGATCCCGACGGCGCGGTCACCCGCGCCAGGACCCGCGCGTTGTTGACCCCCAGGAACGAGTCGTCGCGAACCGTCGCGGTCAAGGTCACCGGCTCTCCGATCTGGGCACGCTCGGCATCGGCGGCGAGCTCGACCGGATCGGGAACGTAACTGACGAGCCAGCGCATCAGCTGCCGCCACAGCGTCTCCTGGCTCTGATCCTCGAGCGGCATCTGCATCTGCCACTTCCAGGTGTCGTGGACGGTGAGCGCGAGCGTTCGGCCACGGCCAAACCGCTGGTGGGCGAGCACGACCTGGTTTTCACCGAGCTCCTCGCCGTGGCCCTCGAGGAGCGCCACCGCCCCTGGCTTGAGCTGGGTCAGCCGGTTGAACGTCGACAGCCGCGGCAGTTCGGCCCACAGCGCCGCCGAACCTTCGGGGTCGCCAGCGAGTTGGACCGCCGGATGGTGACGACCGTAGGCGGTCGGCTGGACCGCGATCTCGGCAAAGAACGGCGGGTCATCGGAGCGGTGGGGCGTCAGGACAACGGGCAGGGCATCGGCGAGCGGGGTTTCAGCGTAGCCGCCCTCGGCGAAGGCGGAGCGACCGCCGAGCAACAGCAGGCCGCCGCCGCGCTCGCTGACAAAGTCGGAGATCATCCGCAGCTGGTCGTAGCTGAAGTAGCTCGCCTCGATGCTCCCGAGCACCAAGCCCCGGTACTTGAACAACTCCTCGCGGCGCTTGGGGAAACCGTCGATGAGCTCTTCTTCACCGTCGACCTCGAGGCGGTAGGTGTGGTTCTCGGCGAGTCGAATCAGCGAAACAACCTGGAGCCCGCTGTCCTGACCCACCGCCCGCCGCAGGAATCCGACCTCGTGGCGGGGCTCACCCTCGAAGTAGAGGATCTTGTCGCGACGATCGACTGCTTCGATCAGCGTTTCGCGACGGTTGTTCTCGGCGACCATCTCGCCGGCCTGAAGCGCTACCTGGAAACGGAAGCGGCGCGGTCCAGCAGCCGAGGCCGCAAAGCTTGCGGTCGCGACCACCGCCTCACCGTCGGCCGGGAACCGCACCTCTTGGCGCGCCACCAGACGACCGTCGTCCTCGACCTCGAGCGCGACAGTCTGGCCGCTGAAGCCGGTCTGGGACAAGGTGACGTCGACCTGCAGCGTCGATCCCAGGAGCACCGTTCGCGGCGCGTCGACGCGGCTGATCTCGATGTCGCGCTCGAAGCGCTCGCGGCCCAGCGCCACCGGGTACACCGGGATCCCGCGCGCGCCGAGGTCGAGCAGGGCATCGGTCAGCGGGTCGCTGGTGCTGGCGGCGCCGTCGGTGAACAACAGCAACCCGGAGATCGGAACGCCGGCGAGCTCGTCGGCGACCTCGGTCAGTGCGCGGCCGGGACGGCTCTGGCTGCCATCGAAGGTCAGCTCGCCGACGCTGGAGAGTCGTCGAGCATCACGATCGAAGCCGAACGAACGGACCTTGAATCGCTGCTCGAGGCCGCGCAGGGCGCCGCCGCCCTCACCCTCGGCGAACAGGGCCTGAAGAAGCGCCGCTCGGGTTCCCGCTGCGCCGGCGTCTTGCACTCGCATCGACAGCGAGTTGTCGAAGACCAACCCGACCACGCTCTCGTGGGGCACCACCGAGCTCAGAACCAGCACCGGTTGCAGCAGGCAGCCGGCGACGATCGCGAGCACCGCCAACCGAATTCCAGCCAGCGACCAACGGTCGAGCCGCGAGCCACGAACTCGCCGGTAGCGCAGCAGCACCGGCACCGCCAGGAGCGCGCCAGCGACCACCACCGCCACCACGACCGGCGACGCTGCGAGACCGAGCTCCCCCTGGCCGAACAGCGCAGGGCGGTACTTGAACAACAGTTCGAACATCGTGGAGAGCGCTGCCAGTCAGTGAGCGGTTCGTGAGTCTCAGTGAGTCATCGCGTAGACGATGAAATTGACGCCCACTTGATAGGCGTAGGTCGAGAACTTGAGCGGGTAGTAAGGGTGCTCGGCCCACTCCCAAGCGTCGCCGAGGTCACAGTTCCAGTTGATCACCACCATCAGCCGTCCGCGGTCGTCGAACACGCCGCGGACCCGGGGATAGTACCCATCCTTCTCGTAAGTCGGGCCGCCGGCGATCCCGAGGCCGACGTTCGGCACCTGCACCAGAGCTTCGATGTCGTAAAAACCGTGAAAGATCGGATGGTCGAGATCGATGTCGACCACCGGAAACTCCGGCAGCACCCGGCCCAGTTCGGACTCCAGATTCGCCCACTCCTGGGAGCCCCAGAAGTCGTCGATCATAAAAAAGCCACCCGACAGCAGATAGCGACGCAGTCCGGCGACCTCGCTGTCGGAGAGCGACATGTATCCGACCTCCACTCCGTAGAGGAAGGGAAAGCGCAACAACGCCGGGTCGTCGAGCAGGATCGGGTTC
>JAQBHE010000161.1:0-7257 GCA_032128015.1 Holophagae bacterium | reverse complement strand
CGACTGGGCGCTGGCGGCGTCTTGGAACTCGACGGTAGCCACGAAAGCTCCGGGCACGCCGCGCTCTTCGAGATCGGTGATGTCGTGCACACTGCACGACGTGCACGACCCTCAGTCAGCGAGCGCCTCGACCACCGCGTGGCAGCGCTCGGCGATTTCGCGCCGGAGGTCTCGCGGAGCGTTCTTGGCGAATGTCGGCTTGCGAAAGCGCAGGACCTGGGCGCCGCGCTGTTCGAGGATCGACTGGACGCGGTCCAAGAACACCTCGCCGCGGGGTTTGGAGATGTCGAGCAGACCCACGGTCTTGCCGTCGAGGCTCGCGAGCCGGGGCGCGCCTTCGCGCGCGGCGGGTCTCGCTTCCGAGGTGGGGTCGAGGAGGATGGTCGTCATCGGTCGAGCTCCCGGGTGACCGGCTGGCTGCCACCCTGTCCATTGATCCAGCCGCCGATTATGGCAGAGAAGAGTCCGGCCCGACCGCCGGCGTGGACGAACCACAGGCCGTCGGGGCGGAACTTCGGCACCCGGGTTCCCTCGGGATCGCTGAACATCGAAGCTGGCAGCCCTTCGGCGCAGCCGCCGGCGCCGCGCACTAGCTCGGCAGCAGGCACAGAGGTGAGCTCGAGGAGCTCGCGGCGCAGCCGCTGTTTGTCCCAGCCGGCGTCACGAAACACCCGCGCGTGCTCGGGCGAGATGACCACGAAGGCGTCGAAGCCGAGCACCAGTTTGGGGTGAGCGACGGCGCGCAGCGCCATCGCCAGGGAACGCGCGAGCGACTCCGGTGCTCGCGACAGTTGATCGACGACGCCGCGCGGTCCCTCGCCGGCGAACAGGGTGACCGCCGAGACGCCCGGTGGCGTTCCGCGCTCCTCGGCGAGCGATGTCCACGGCGAGTCGCGCTCGTTCTCTGCGAAGCAGAAGCTCAGTTTTCCGGGGTTGCCGAGAGTGGCGCGATCAACCTCGCCGGGGCGAGCTCCGCCGACGTTGCGCAGCACCAGTTGGAGCGCCCGACCGATGGTGGCGTTCGCGCGGTTGCCCTGGCCGAGGGCGTTGAGCTCCGAGTTCATCCCGATCTCGCGGGTGATTGGTCCGTTGACGATCACCACCGGGCCGGCGAAGTAGGTGGTGGCGGCGAGGCCGTGCCAGTTGAACTCGGGAAGACAGGCTGCTTCGACCGCGGCGATCACCACCGGGAGGTACTCCGGACGACAGCCGGCCATCACCGCGTTGATCGCGATCTTCTCGATGCCGCACTCTGCGAAGTCGGGGGCGATCCGACCGACGATCTCGGCGCGATTGCGACGGGTGCCCGTGAGCATGCGCGCGACTCGTTCGGGGGTCGGCGGCACCACCGGCAAGCCGTCGGTCCAGCCGCGGGAGAACCCGGCCTCGTGCTCGTCCTCCTGCTCGCCGAGCTCGACCGAGCGCGCAATCGGCGCGCCTTGGTCCGACGCGGCAAGACGTTCGGCGTGGTGCGGTTCGAGGTTGAGCGCGCCGCAGCCGGGACGCGCCGCCGGCAACTCGGCGCCGAGGTCGGGATTCCCCGACAGCTGGCGCCATTCGGCGCGGTTCCAGCCGATCGCGCTGCCACGGGTCTGGTTGCGCTCGCGCAAGAGCAGAGTCGGCACGATCTCGATGCCGAGTCGGTGCGAAAGTCCGAGAGCGACGTCGTGGGTCACCGAGATTCCCGGCGGAAAGGCCGGGTCGTCTTGGCTGACCACAGTGAGCGACCCGCCGGTTGCGAGCTCGCCGATCACCGGCAACACCAACTGGCACGTCGGGCAATCCCGCTTGACCACTACCACCAGACCGTCGTCGACGCTCATCGTTCTCTCCGGATGTCGACCACCAGCCCGGATTATTCATGAACGAACGTAGCGAGGGCGTGCAGTCGCCCAGGTGGTGGGCACCCGCAGGCCCCGAGCGCTTCGAGTCGTACTCGCAGTACGTCGTAGGAGCCGAGGGCCGAGGACGCCGGCCCGGAGGGCCGAGGACGCCGGCCAGATGGGATGAATGCGCGGCCGTAGCAGGTCGTTCATGATTAATCCGGGCCAGGGGAATACCGCCGCGGGTCCGGAGTTTGTCACGCTCGGAGAGCTGCGGGCGCTATGATGTCCGTACATCAAGAAGCCGTAGCGACTCAGCACCGGACTGTCGATTCGAACACCCGATGAAAAACGACTCTGTAGCGAGTTCCGCTGACGGAGCAGGAGCCACGCTGCTCCTGGTGCGCCACGGCCAGAGTCGCGCCAACGCCGAGCAGCGCTTCACCCTACGCGACGACGAGCCGCTGACCGAGGTCGGGGTGGATCAGGCACGAGCCACCGGCCGGCTGTTGGCTGCGAGCTATCTTCCACGAGTTCTCTACGCGAGTCCCTACGCCCGCGCGCTCGCGACCGCTCGCGAGATCGGCGCGTTCTTTGGACTCGAGCCGCAGGTGGTGCCCGAGCTTCACGAGCAGAGCTTCGGCGAGCTTCGCGGGCGGCCGTACTCCGAGTACTACCCGGTGGCCCGGGCACTCAGCGGCGCCGACCTGTGGCGCCATCGGCCTCCGGGAGGCGAGTCGTTGGGTGAGGTGGCGGCGCGTACCGGACCGGCCATCGATCGGATTGCCGAGAGTCATCCCGGCGAGCAGGTGCTGGTGGTCAGCCACGGCGGGGTGATGGCGGCGCTGCGCGCCCATGTCGCCGGCGGTTTCCTGCAACCGCCCCAGCCGACGCCGAACGCTGGCGGCTACCGGCTGGTGGGCTCGAGCTCCGCCGGCTATCGGGGCCCGCTGCCGTTGTGGGAGAGCGAGCCAACACCGGCCGGCGTTTCTTGACAGTCTCTGGAGGGTGGCATAGAAAAGACGGCTCGGGAATGCGATCTGCTTCGTTCTCCCCCAAGGAGCTTCCGATGAATCGACCCCTGCGAACTCAGTGGGTGACGGTGGCGGCGCTGGCGGCGCTGGCGGGCTGCGGGCCTTCGAAGAACGTCGAGTTCGCGGCGCTGTTGCCGCTGACTGGCGAAGCCGCGGTCTACGGCAAGTCGATTCAGCGCGGCATCGAAGTGGGGATGGAGCAACTTGCGGCCGGCGCGCCGGGCGGCTACCAGATGTCGTTGCGGGTCGATGACACCGCCAGCGATCCGGCGAAAGCCGCGGAGCTGTTGCGGGCCGCCTACGCGACCTCGATCGCGGCGATCGGCGGGGTCACTAGCGACGAGGCCCTGGCGATGATCCCGGTGGTCAACGACTTCGAGCGCGTGCTTCTTTCGCCGACCGCTTCGAGTCCTGAGCTCAGCGGTTCCTCGCGATGGTTCTTCCGGATCTTCCCAAGCTCCGAGGCCGAATCGGCACCGCTCGCGAGCTTCGTTTCGGATCGCCTACTGGCCAAGCAGGTGGTGATCGTGGCGACCTCGGATGCGTTCGGCAGGGGCGCCACCAAGGCCTTCTCCGCAGCCTTCAGTGGCGAAGTGCTGGGCACGGTCAGCTTCGACACCAGCGATTTTGACTTCGGCAAGACGGTCGCAGACACCATGCGCCTGCTGCCGAAAGCCGCGAGCGACGACGACGTCCGGGCGGTGTACGTCGCTGCCAGCGGCGACGCCCTTGCCAACGCGCTGACTGCGTTGCGCGGCGGCGGCTTCGACCGCGGCAAGGACTACCTGATCACCAGCTCGGCGCTCGCGAGTCCCGAGATTCTGGCGAAGGCTTGCGGTGCCGCGGAGCGCAGCTACTTTGCCCAGACCATCTTCAACCCCGCCAGCGAGGAAGAGGTGGTGAAGTCGTTCGTTGCCGCTTACCGCACGAAGTTCGGCGGCGAGCCCGACATCTACGCCGCCCACGGCTACGACGCGGTAGCGGTGCTCGTGAAGGCTCTTCAGGAGGCTGGCTCGGCCCTGCCCAGCGATTTCGTCAAGGGCATGCGGGCGGTCCAGGATTTTCCGGGGGTCACCGGCACCATCCAGTTCCGCGAGACCGGCGATGTCCAGAAGTTCATGCGGGTGTACTTCGTCTCCGAGTGCAAGGCTCACGACTTCGATGAGTTCCTCAAGGAATGGCAGGATCGGATGCGCGACGAGATGGAACGGCTGAAGAGGGAGAAGGAACGGTTGATGAGGAACTCGCCGGGCTGAATCCGACCGCGCTTTTCGTCTCGATTCTCAGGAGGAGACTCAATTGGCTGGTATCGCCCGCTACGGGACCTACGTTCCCTTCGCCCGCTTGAAGCGGACCGCGCTTGGCGGCGGTCGTGGTGAGCGCGCAGTCGCGAGCTACGACGAGGATGCGGTGTCGATGGCCGTGGAGGCGTCGCGCGAGGCGTTGCGCGGCCTCGACGGCGACCCGATCTCGACCTTGGTTTTTGCGACCACCAGTGCCCCCTACGTCGAGAAGCTGAACGCGGCGACCATCCAGGCTGGGGCCGACTTGCCCGGATCGGTGCTCGCGCTCGACACCACGGGTTCCAGCCGCGCTGGCGTCGCGGCGCTGCTGACGGGTCTCGACGTCGCCGCTGGAGGCCGCCGGGCGCTGGTGTGCTCGAGCGACGTCGTGGTCGGAGCCCCCGGCGGATCCCGCGAATCGCAAGGGGGTGACGGCGCGTGCGCTTTCGTGGTCGATGCCGAGGGCGGCGCTGCCAAGTTGATCGGCCGGGCTTCTTCTACCGAAGAGGTGCTCGATGTCTGGCGGTCGCCCGGTATGCCGTTCGCGAAGCAGTGGGAAGAGCGTTTCGGCGCCGATGTCTTTGTGCCAGTGCTCCGCGACACCTTCGCGCGGGCCCTCGCCGACGCCGGTATCGCAGCCGAGGACCTGGCCCAGGTGGTGCTCGACGGCACCAACGGTCGCGCTCTCCGCGCCTTCGCCGGCGCCGCCAAGCTGCGTCCAGAACAGCTCGCGGACACCCTTGGCGACAGCGTCGGTCGTTGCGGCGCGGCCCACGCTGGGATCGTCCTAGCGCGCGTGCTCGACTCGGCCAAGCCGGGCGACAAGATCGCGGTGATCGTCGCCGCCGACGGTGCCGATGCCATGATCTTCGAGGTCGGTTCGGGGGTCGCGGGCGCCCGCCCCCGCCGCGCGGTCGATCGGTGGATCGCCTCCAAGCGCACCGATCTCGGCTACACCACCTACCTCAAGTGGCGCGAGGTGCTGCCCTTCGAGCCGCCGCGGCGTCCGGACCCGGCGAGTCCGGCGGCGCCGCCGACGCGGCGCGCCGAGCGCTGGAAGTACGCCTTCGTGGGCTCGCGCTGCCAAAGCTGTGGTGAGGCCAACCTGCCGCCGCAGCGGGTGTGCGTGCATTGCCGGTCGGTCGACCAAATGGCGCCGGAGGCGTTTGCCGACGCGCCCGGGCGGATCAAGACCTACACCCTCGATCACCTCGCCTATTCGCTGCAGCCGCCGGTGGTGGCGGCGGTGGTAGACTTCGAACAAGGCGGTCGATTCCCTTGCCAGCTCACCGATGTCGATCCCGAGAAGGTCAACATCGGCGACGAGCTGGAGATGACCTTCCGGCGCACTCACACCACCAACGGGGTGCACAACTATTTCTGGAAGGCGCGCCCCCAGCGCTGAGGCTGGGTCGCGGTCCTCGAACTCAGGAGGTGCGGTATGTCGAGCAACGGAATCTGTGATCGAGTGGCGATCGTCGGGATGGGCTGTACCTCCTTCGGCGAGCATTGGGGCCGTAGCGCCAGCGACCTGTTGATCGACGCCGCTCGCGATGCCTACGCGTCGGCCGGGGTCGAGGCGGACCAGGTCGATGCGTATTGGCTGGGCACCATGTCGAGCGGGGTCTCGGGACTCACCCTCACCGAGCCGTTGAAGATCCAGTACAAGCCGGTGACCCACGTCGAAAACATGTGCGCCACGGGCAGCGAGGCACTGCGCAATGCCGCCTACGCGGTCGCCAGCGGCGCTTATGACCTGGCGATGGCGATCGGGGTCGAGAAGCTCAAGGATTCCGGGTTCAGCGGTCTCACCGGCAACGCTCCTCCGGGCGACGGCACCGACGCGGGGATGACCGCGCCCGCGAATTTCTCGCTGCTGGCGCCGGCCTACGCCGAGAAATACGGGGTCGACCTCGAGACATTGAAGGATGTGTTGTCGCGGATCGCGTTCAAGAACCACGCCAATGGAGCGCGAAATCCCAAGGCACAGTTTCAGAAGGAAGTGCCGCTCGACAAGATCAAGGCTTCGCCAAAGGTCGCCGGGATGCTCGGGATCATGGACTGCTCGGGGGTCAGCGACGGCGCCGCGGCGGCAGTGGTGTGTCGCGCCGAGGACGCTCACAAGTACAGCGACAATCCGATCCTGATCAAAGCGCTGTCGTTCGTCGCTGGTCCCGCTGAGGGCACCAAGCGCCAGGACTACGACTTCACCTCCTTCCCGGAGGTGGTCGTGAGCGCCCAGGATGCCTACAGGCAGGCCGGGATCACTGACCCTCGCGCTCAAATCTCGATGGCCGAGGTCCACGACTGCTTCACTCCGACCGAGTTGGTGTTGATGGAGGACCTCGGGTTCTCACAGCGCGGTGAGGCTTGGAAGGACACTCTGTCCGGGCGCTTCGATCTCAACGGCGAACAGCCGGTGAATCCGGACGGCGGGCTCAAGAGCTTCGGCCATCCGATCGGCGCGAGTGGACTGCGGATGATGTACGAGATGTGGCTCCAGCTACGCGGCGAAGCCGGCCCGCGTCAGATCAAGGCGCCCAAGCTCGGTCTCACCCACAACCTCGGCGGCGCGCCCGGGCGGTGTGTGAGCTTCGTCTCGGTGGTCGGGCACTGATTCCGGACGCTCCAAGTTCAGGGACTCGGGATGGCTACCGTCTGGGGTCCCAGTTGAGAAAGCTCGAGTGAGCGAGCCCGAACGGCCACCCGAGCCGCTGCGCCTGGGGGTCGACGCCTTCCTCCTCGACGGCCGAGTGGCGGTGATAACCGGCGCGTCGTCAGGGCTGGGTGCGACCTTCGCTCGCGGACTCGCTGCGGCCGGTGCCGATGTCGTGCTCGCGGCGCGCCGGGTCGAGCGCCTGGACCAGCTCTCCGAGCGGATCGCCGCCGACGGCCGCGTGGCTTTGGCTGTGCGCTGCGACGTCAGCGACGAGACCAGCGTCGACGCTCTGGTTCAGGCTACGCTCGATCGCTTTGGCCGGGTCGACATCCTGGTCAACAACGCCGGGATCAGCAACCCGGTGCCCGCCGAGTCCGAGAGCCTTGCCGACTTCCGCGAGTTGATCGAGGTCAATCTCACCGGCGTGTTCTTGTGCGCCCAGCGTTTCGGACGGGTGA
>JAQBHE010000160.1:0-2654 GCA_032128015.1 Holophagae bacterium | reverse complement strand
CCGAGTCTCGCGGTATGGAGGGACTCCCCCGTAGCGCGCAACTACGCCCTCGCCGGCGTTGTAAGCGGCGAGCACCCGCTCGAGATCGCCGTCGAACTCCGCGATCAGGTAGCGCAAGTAGCGCGACGCGGCCTCGAGGTTGCGCGCCGGGTCGAACAGCTCGCGTGGCCGGACTCCGAAACGCTGGGCGGTCGCCGGC
This sequence comes from Holophagae bacterium, assembly GCA_032128015.1. Lineage (GTDB taxonomy): Bacteria > Acidobacteriota > Thermoanaerobaculia > Multivoradales > Multivoraceae > JAQBHE01. Next base: position 2,455 of record JAQBHE010000160.1, on the reverse strand, counting down.
ATCAGTTGGAGCAATCCCCGCGCGCCCTTGGGCGACACCGCCCAGGCGTCGTATGCCGACTCGGCGCGAGCCATTGCCGCGAGTAGCCGCGGGTTCAGCTGGTGGCGCTCGGCGGCGGCGAAGATCAGCTCGCCGTAGGGAGTGGCGGGGACACTCTCCGCGCCATCCCAGGTCATCAGGAACCGCGGCAGCAAGACCGTTTCCTCGGACGCCGGCTGGTCGGCGATCGCCGGCGGCAGCTCCGGCCTGGCGACCTCGTCGTCTACGATCCGCTCGATGCGGCCGATCGCGAGGGTCAGCGAGCCACCTGCCGCCAGGTCGAGACGCATCCGGTCACCGTCGAGCCGGTAGCCGTCGATCTTGACCACCGAGCCGTTGGTGAGCACCGCGAGCTCGGCGCGGGCGGTCGCGGCTGGCGCCAAGGTGCCGCTCACCGCCGCCACCAGAGCAACGACGATGAGCCTGGACCGTGGCAGGCGAGCGCTCGGGAACTCGTTCATGTCTCCATTATCTCAGGCCACAGCAGGGGCACCAGCGAGGCGGTTGCCGCCGTCGTCGGACCGGGATAGCTTGCCGGCCGATGGAGACCGCCGTCGAGCGGGACCGGCAGACCCTCGCTCGCTACCTCGAATCGATCGAGGTCGAGCGCGGATTGTCGCCCAATACCGTCGCCGCCTACCGTGCCGACCTGCGCCGTCTCGCCGCTGATCTCGCCACCCGGGGCAGCACGCTGATCGCCGCCGACTCGCGGACTCTCGCGGCCCACGCCCGCGGACTCCGCCTCGCCGGCTCTTCACCGCGCTCGGTCAGCCGGGCGCTGTCGGCGATTCGTCGCTTCTACTCCTACTTGGTGGTCACCGGCGAGCGCTCCGATGACCCGTCCACCGAGCTCGAGGGACCGCGGCTGCCCCGGCAACTGCCGAAGGTGCTGCGCGAGGACCAGGTGCAGGCATTGCTCGAAGCCCCCGACCCCTCGACGCCACTGGGAGCTCGCGATCGCACCCTGCTCGAGGTGCTCTATGCGACCGGGATGCGGGCGAGCGAGCTCGCCTCGATCGACCTCGCCCAGCTCAACCTCGACGGCGGCTTCCTGATTGCCTACGGCAAGGGCAGCAAGGAGCGTATCGTGCCGGTGGGCGAGAGCGCCGAAGACTGGCTACGCGAGTACCTGCGCGCGACGCGGCCGCTGCTGATTCGCGGCCGCCACCAGCGGGTGTTCGTCAACGCTCGCGGCGCCGGCCTCACCCGCCAGGGATTGTGGGGGATCGTCCGCGGTCATGGCCGGCACGCCGGGATCGTGGGGCTTTCGCCCCACGTCCTGCGCCATAGCTTCGCTACCCACTTGCTCGAGCACGGCGCCGACCTGCGAGCGGTGCAGATGATGCTCGGGCACGCCGATATCACGACCACCCAGATCTACACCCACATCCACCAGCAGCGCCTGCGCGCGCTCTACGACCGCTTTCACCCGCGGGCGTAGGTCATTCCCTCGAGGCTACTTGCCGCCGGGATTGATCTTGAACTTCGCCTGGATCCCGAAGATGCTCGCCTGATAGTCGCCGTCGTTGCCCAGGAGCAGCAAGGTGCCGCCCAGGTACGGCTGCAGCCCCACGAGGTTGAAGCTGTCGATCGAGTAGTCCTCGTAACGGTAGAACACGCCGAGTGAGGTTCGCTTGCTGACTTCGTAGGAGAGAAAAAGCGAGGCCGTCAGCAGCTCGATGTCCTCGTAGTTGTCGAAGTCCACCGCCACGCTCGGACTGCCGCCAGGCGGCGTCTCGAAATCAGCCTCGCCATCCGATTCGGAGCGGTTGACCGAGAAGTCGAGACCGAACCCGTTGTCCCGCTTCGAGCTCAATCCCAGTCCCAGGGTCGTGGTGTCCTCGTTGAACAAGATGGTCCAGTTGTCGATCTCTCGGGTCGACAACGTTCCGCCCGACTGACGGGCGCGCTGAAAGACCTCACGGCCAGCCTGGTGACCGAAGACGAAGAAGTTGAGGTTCTCGCCCGGGGTGTAGCCGAGCTCGAAGTTGTAGCTCGAGATCTCGTCCGACCTCAGCCCGAACTCGCTCTCCGGGTAGTCTTCGTTGCGGCCGGAGATCCCGAGCGAGAGGTTCCAGACATCGGTCGGGAACAGCTGCACGGTGAGCTCGTAGTCGTCGACCTTGCGCACCGCTTCGTCGAACTTCCGCAGCCCGGGCAGGTTGTTGATCCCCGGCGGATGGACGAAGAACACCTCCTGAGCCTCGACATCGTAGTGGCTGGTCGACCGGTCACCGTTCGCCCAGCTGGCGCGCAGATTCACCTTCTCGTTGAGCCGGCTGTCGACACTGAGCTTGAGCACGTCTTCCTCGGACTCCTCGATCTCGCGGAACGTCCCTTGTATGAACGGCGGGGAACTGGTGGTGAATCGAGTGCGGATGCCGCTGAGAATCGGCAGCGGCACGAGGGGAAGGAC
>JAQBHE010000159.1:0-5966 GCA_032128015.1 Holophagae bacterium | reverse complement strand
AATTCGAGGAATATGGCCCCGAGGCGCTGATCTACAAGCACGCGATCGCGACCATCGGTCCGACGGTGCCCTGACAGAGCTCGGTCCGCGGCCTGGCGATTTCGAGCTGGCTTGTTCTTGAAGACCACCCCGCGCACGCTGTCCCCGATCCGCTGGCTCGGTCCCGCGGCGACGCTGGTGCTCTCTGGGTGGGCCTTCGGTTGCGGGTCGAGCAGCCCGGTTCGTCCCGTCGAGCCGGGGATGTCGAGCCGGGCCCGCGAGTACCTGCGGCCGCCGCTCGACGGCTACTCGGGCGCGCTGGCGCCGGAGTGGGCCGCCGAGATTCGTCGGGGCTACGACGCGCTGGTCGCTAGCGGCGGTTTCGAAGTCGCCAAGGCTGCCGGGCAGGCGCTGGTGAATCGTTTCGGTGAGCTGCTCCCGGCCACTGTTCTGATGGCGCAGAGCGAGTTCGCCAGTGGCGATCCTTTTGCCGCCTTCGAGCGCCTCGAGCCGGCGTTGCGCGGACAGCCAACCTATCTCGCCGGCCACCTGCTGCTCGGGCGCTCGGCCGAGCTCTCCGGAAGGCCGGCGGCAGCGTTCCGCGCCTATCGTCAAGTGGCTGGTGATCCGCTGGCCGCCCGGCGTCTTGCGGCCGTGGCCGATGCCGCGGTGCAGGAGGTTCGGTCCCAGCTCGACGACGAGCTGGAGCGCGGACGTGTCGCCGAGGCCCAAGCGCTCAGCGCCGAGCTGGCCGACTGGGCGCCCGGCTCGCTGGTGACCCTCGAGGGAAGCTGGAAGGTCGCTCGTGCCTCGGGCGACCCGGTGGCCGAGCTCCTGGCGGTACGGCCCTTGGCCGCGACCGCTCCCGACCGTCGCGACTGGACCGAGCGTCGCGCCGAGCTCGAGGTTGCGGTGGGAGATCCGAAGGCTGGAGTCGATCTCTACGAAGAGCTGAGCCGCCGGGATCCCAACGATCCGCGGCTTGCCGACGGCCTGGCCGGGGCGAAGTTCCGCTGGCGGCTCGAACTGCTGCCCGAAGCGGTGTCGGGTCTGGTGGGCCCGCGACGGCTCACCCGCGGCGATTTCGCGACGCTGCTGTACTGGTTGGTCCCCGGCGTCCGCACCGATCGCGGTCGCGGAGGGCGGATCGTCGCCGACGTTCCGCTCGAGCACCCCCAACGCGAAGAGATCGTGCGGGTGGTCAATACCGGACTGTTGGAGGTCGCCGATTCGACGCTCCATCGGTTTGCTCCCGATCGCGCGATCCTGCGCTCAGACGCCCTGCGTAGCGTTGGTCGTTGGCTCGCCGGTCAGGCTGCTTGCGCCGCGCCCTTGGCCGAGGGGCTGCGGCCTTCGACCGACGCGATCTGCGAGGTGGCGACCCGCTGTCGGCTGCTCGACGAAGTTGCCGAGTGCCTGCCGGGAGCCGCGCTCAGTGGCGTCGAGGCCTCGCAGATCCTCCGCCGAGCTCTCGACCTCGGAGTTGCCCCTAGCCGGCCCTGAGACGCGGCGCTATGAGGCGGCGCTATCAGGCGTTCCTGAGGCTGTCGGCGAGCCGCGCGTGATAGCTTGACCGCGATTGCGGTCGGCCTCAATCGCCGATCCGCGCGACGCTCATACGAATTCGGAGGAAGCGAGCCGCGGTGTCTGTCCTCGAGTCCGAGCGTTCTTTGGTGCTGGTGATCGACATGCAAGGTCGATTGATGAGCCTGGTCCACCGACCCGAGCTCGTGCTGGCCGCCACCGAGCGACTGCTCCAGATCGCAGATCTCTTCGCCGTGCCGACCCTGGTCACCGAGCAATACCCCACGGGATTGGGAGAGACCCACCCGCGGATCGAGGCGGCCTTCGCGGCCCTGGCCGTGGCGAAGAAGAAGGTGGTCAAGGACTCCTTCAGCTGTTGCGGTGAGCCGTCGTTCGAGGAAGCCCTCGCCGAGCTCCGGCCCGAGCTCGGTCCGGCATCGCGTCAGATTGTGGTGGCGGGCGTCGAGACCCACGTCTGCGTCGTCCAAACCGTGCTCGGCCTACTCGCCCAGGGCAGCGAGGTGCAGGTGGCATGGGACTGCACCAGCGGTCGTGGCGACGAGTACCGGGGCTGGGCGCTCGAGCGCATGCAGCAGGCGGGAGCGACGATCACCAACCACGAGTCGGTGGCGTTCGAGTGGGCGCGCGACCGTCACCACGACAGTTTTCGCCAGCTCAACCGCCTGCTGCGTCAGGGCCAACCCGGTGCGGGCTCGTGACCGCCGGTTCGTCACCATCGGCTCCCGGTTCGGCGCGCTGGCGGCCGGTGCTTCGAAGCGGTCGATATTCGGCCGCAGTCGCGGGTGTGCTTCTGGTCGCGGTAGCCGTCCATATCCCGCCGGCGTTCGCAGACGATGCGGCGCGGATTCGCGAGGTGTTTGCCGGGTACAAGGCGGCACTGGTCGCCGGGGATGGCAAGGCGGCGGCGGCACTGGTGGATCGCGACACCCAGCGCTACTTCGGCGAGTTGCGGCAATTGTCGCTCTCTGGCACCGAGCCTGAGGTTCGGGGACGGGACTTCATCGACCGTCTGCTGGTGGTGACCATCCGCCACGTCCTCGGCCGCAGCGGGCTCGAGACTCTCGAATTGTCCGACCTCATCGAACGCGCGGTCGCCGAAGGCTGGATCGCTCCCGAGACCGTGGCCCAGCTCGAGATTGGCGAGATCTCGGTGAACGGTGACGTTGCCACCGCCGAGGTGGTGACCGCCGCCTCGCTGGCGGCACTGCAAGCCCCGGCGGCGCAAGCGCCGAGCGCGGTCGCCGGTTTGAGCTACCGATTCGTCCGCGAGGACGGCGATTGGCACTTCGGGTTCAGCGCCCTGGTGCAGGGACTCAACCAAGTGATTCGCCAGTTCACCGCCGAGCTTGGCACCGAGGAAGACACCCTGATCTTCGTGCTGGTCGAGGGTATTTCCGGGCGCAAGGTGCTGCCCGAGGTCTGGGAGTCACCGCCGTGAATGGAACGGCTGTGAATGGCACGGCTGTGAATGACACCGCCATGGACGGCACCGTCGTGAACTGCAGGGGGCGCTAGATGTCGGGAGCCATCGAAGGTCTCAGACGCGCCTTTCTGGGTCGCTATCCCCTGATCTACCTGGTGGTGTGGGAGGAGGACCGGGCGCTGCGTCTGCTCGGGTCGTTCGCCGCCCGAGTGGTCAAGGGACGTGAGCTGGCGATCGTGACCTGGAGCTGTGTCAGCGGCTGGAGCGATCAGCCGGACGAGCACAGCGTCGCTCCGGTCGATCCGGTGGCCGCGATCCAGCGAGTCGCCGCCGCCGCGGAGCCCGGGATCTGGGTGTTGCGCGATCTTCCGCCGTTCTTCGACCGTCCCGAGGTGGTCCGAGCACTTCGCGAAGCTTATCGGTCGCTCGCCGATCGCGAGCGTTATCTGGTGTTGACGTCCCCGACCCTCGAGCTTCCCGAGGCGTTGTCGAGGGAGGTCTTCGTGGTCGACGCCGGGCCACCGGACGATGGCGAACTGGTGCGGCTGATCGAAGGCTTCCAGCGTTCCTACCAGGCGAGCGGAGAAGCCCTGGGAGACGCCACCGAGATGGCCTTTGCGCTGCGCGGCCTCAGCCTCAACGAGGCCACCCACACGCTGCACCGGGTGTTCCGCACCCGCGGACTCGGCCGCGAAGGCGCGCTCGCGGAGATCTTCGAAGACAAGCGGGCAGTGGTGCGCAAGGCCGGCTATCTCGAGTACGTGCCGCGCCAAGGTGACATGGATCAGATCGGCGGCCTCGACAACCTCAAGGAATGGCTGCTGCGCCGGCGCAAGCTGTTTCGGCGCGAGGCGATCGAGCAAGGGATGCCGATCCCCAAGGGCATGCTGGTGATGGGAATGAGCGGTTGCGGCAAGAGTCTGGCGGCGAAGGCCGCGGCGGCGCTCTGGGATACCGCGCTGTTTCGCCTCGACATGAATCTGGTCCACTCCGGCCTGTTCGGGACCCCGGAGGCGGCCTTCGATCGCGCCATTCGCACCGTCGAGCAGCTGGCGCCCGCGGTGTTGTGGATCGACGAGATCGAGAACAGCCTCGGTCTCGACGGCAGCCAATCCCAGGGCAGTCCCAGACTGTTCTCGAGCTTCCTGACCTGGATGCAGGAGAAGCCGCCGTTGATCTTCGTAGCGGCCACCGCCAACCGGATCTCCGCGCTGCCCGCCGAGGTCATCCGCAAGGGCCGATTCGACCAGGTGTTCTTCGTCGACTTGCCGGGGGAACGCGAGCGCCGCGAGATCCTGGCCATCCATTTGCTGCGACATGGCGCCGACCCGGCGAAGTTCGACATCGACCTGCTGGCGATCGCCACCCGCGGTTGGAACGGCGCCGAGATCGAGCAGGCGATCGCCGCCGCACGGATCGACGCGCTCGACCAAGAGCGTGCGCTCGAGATGTCCGACATCACCCGCAACACCCGGTCTACCATTCCGCTCTCGAAGACCATGCACGAGCAGATGAAGCAGATAAGGGCCTGGGCGTTCGGCCGCGCCACCTTGGCCTCGAAGGAGCGCTACACCGAGACCGAGTCGGTGGCTCTCGGCTGATCCGCTGACCGGCGGGAGCGCCGGTCAGCGGATCAGGGCGTGGAGCACGATGTTGGCGCCGGCGGCGTAAGCGAGGGTCGAGTAGCGCTCGAAATACCACTGGCCGTAGCCTTCGCGCTCCCAACCGTCGCCCAGATCGGTGTTCAGGGTTGCCACCGCCATCAACCGTTCCGCGCCATCGAAGTAGCCGCGAAGGTGCGGCACTTCGACTCCGAACGCCGGTTGGCGGTGGATCCACGGCGGGTCGTGGGGCCAGCCGCCGATCGCGAAGTCACGGGCCGGGATACCCGGTAGCCCTTCGAGCGGGAACAGGGTGCGCAGGATCGGATGGTCGGCGGGGACCTCACGCCATTCGTTGCCGGGAAGGACCCGGCGCATGTTGCGCTCGAAGTTCACCCATTCGGCCTGGCCCCAGAAATCGTCGACCCACATGAACCCGCCACGCGCCAGGTACTCGCCCAGCCGAGTCGCTTCGAGGTCGGAGAGTTGCATCCATCCGACGTCGGAGAAGTACAGGAACGGGAACGCGAACAGGCGATCGTCCGTGAGGCGCAGGGTTTTTGGCCGAGGGTCGGGACGGATCCGGGTGATCTCGCCGAGCCGGAACAGGAAGTTGTCGTCGGCCTGCGGGAAGTCGGTCTCCCAACGCTGCCACAAGCGACCCTCGTAGACGTAGTAGGCCTCTTGGGGACCTCCCTCGCTGTCGTACTCGACCCGCGCGAAGCGAAAGCTGGCGTCGTCGGAGAACGCGGCGGGTTGGCGCGCGCCGCGGCTCGCGGCGACCGCGGCGGCGGTGGTGAGCGCGAGCGCCGCGACGGCCGGCCAGGGGCGACGGCGCTGGCGTCGGCGTTGGCCCGTGGGTACGGCGCTCGTCATCGGTCGTTGCTCGCGCCCGGATGCTATCAATCGTGGACCAGCGGCCACCGTCAAGGCATAGCGGGAGTGGCGGAGGAGGAATGAGCGCTTCGGTCATTGGGTTACGATCAGCGACGAGAGGCGTGGATGGCGAAGCGAAGCGACATCGCTCGGAGAACCGTTGCGTTGTCGCTGTTCCTTGTCGCCACCTCGGGCGGGGCCTGGCTGATCGCCTCGGGTGCAGGGAGTGATTCGGTATTGCAGGCGACCCCGCTGGCGGCTGAGCTCGCGGTCGGCCAGGCTCGCGGCTCGCGGGCTCCCCGACGTGGCCCGGCGGGACCCTTGGCGCTGCCGCTGATGCCGGTGGACGAGCCGCTCGAGGGTCGCCCGTCGCCGACCCGCGCCGGCGGCGCGCCTTACGAGTTCTACTTCACCCGCGCCGCGTACAGCGGCTGGGGGTTTCGCGGGTTCGCCAGCTGGAGCGTCGACTATCCCAAGGCCGACCGGCAGTTCTTGATCGGTCTGCGGCGCCTGGTCGGCAACCTCGACGCCTACCCTTACGA
>JAQBHE010000158.1:0-8064 GCA_032128015.1 Holophagae bacterium | reverse complement strand
TGCTGGTGCTCCAGCCGGCGCTCGCCCTGTGGCTGGTTCTTGCTCCCGATCGCGGTCCGACGCTGGCCGCCGCGTTCTTGTTCGCGACCCTCGTGTTATCGAGTCTGGCAATCGTGGCGTCGCGGCCGCCGATTGGCGTGGCGGCGCTGGCGCTCGGGCTGTGGACGATGGCGATCGTCTACCTCACAGTGCCGGTGCTCGGGGTCTACGAGCTGCACCGGCGTGACCCCTGGCTGTTGTTCCTGGTGGTGCTGCTGGTCGGGGTCGGGGACACCGTGGCGTTCTACGTCGGCTCGTCGTTCGGGCGCCATCGCATGGCGCCGCGGCTGAGCCCCAAAAAGACCTGGGAGGGCGCGGTCGCCGGGGTCCTCGGAGCATTGGTGTGCGGCGCGGTATTCAGCCTGGTGCGGGTCGGACGGCTCGACCTCCTGCTGCTGGCGCTGGTGGCGGCGGCGGCGGTGGCCGGTCAAGTCGGCGACCTCTTCGAATCGATGATCAAGCGCGGCGCCGGGGTGAAGGATTCGGGCTCGCTGCTGCCGGGACATGGCGGCGTGCTCGACCGTTTCGACGCCTTCCTATTCGCGGTGCCGGTATTCCATCTCGGGTGCCAATGGCTGCCCGCGGACCGTTGGATCGGCTGAGCGGCGGCGCAGGGGAGCACAGTGGCGCGGGGGAGCACAGTGCGGCTCGCGATCCTCGGCTCGACCGGCTCGATCGGCCAGAGCACGCTACGGGTGGTGCGACACCATCCCGGCCGCTTCGAGATCGACACCCTGGCGGCGCGCGGCTCGCAGCTGGACCTGCTCGAGAGCCAGGTCCGGGAGTTCCGACCGCGGCGGGTGCTGGTCGAAGACCCGGCCGCGGCGACCATCCTGGAGTCGCGGTTGGACGGCGTCTCGGTGGCGAGCGGCGCGGACGCCATCGTCGCCGCGGTCACCGACCCACGAGTCGATCGGGTGGTGGCGGCGATGGTGGGAGCCGCTGGGCTGCGGCCGGTGGCGGCCGCGCTCGAAGCCGGCAAAGACGTCGCGTTCGCCAACAAGGAAGCCCTGGTGGTCGGAGGACCGTGGCTGATGGCGCTGGCCAAACGCTCGGGCGCCCGGCTGTTGCCGGTCGACAGCGAGCCGGTGGCGCTCGATCAGGCGCTGCGCTGCGGAGCGCGATCCGAGGTCCGCCGGCTGGTGCTGACCGCTTCCGGGGGACCGTTTCTGAAGCGCCCGCTCGACACCTGGGACTCCATCACTCCGGCCGAAGCGCTCGCTCATCCGACCTGGAGCATGGGCCCGAAGATCAGCATCGACTCGGCGACGTTGATGAACAAGGGTCTCGAGCTGATCGAGGCCAGCTACCTGTTCGGGGTCCCGGGCGACTCGATCGACGTGGTGATCCATCCCCAGTCGCTGGTCCACTCGATCGTCGAGTTTCGCGATGGCTCGTGCATCGCGCAGCTGTCTCCCAACGACATGGCGCTGCCGATTCAATATGCCCTGACTCATCCCGAGCGTTGGCCAGGGCCGGCGGGCTCGTTGGCGCTCGAAGACCTCGGGTCGCTGGTGTTCCAGCGCGTCGACCGAGAGCGATTTGTCGCCGTCGACTTCGCCCGCGAAGCCTTGGCGGCGGGTGCCAGCGCGCCGGCGGTGCTCAACGCCGCCAACGAGGTCGCGGTACAGTCCTTCCTCGACGGCCGTCTGCGTTTTCCCGAGATCGTGGCCACGGTCCGTCGCACCCTCGACCTGCACCAGGCGACCGCCGTCGATTCGCTCGACGAGGCCCTGCACTGGGACCGCTGGGGTCGCGAGCGCGCGATCGAACTGATCGGTTGAGCCAGCACCACTCTGGCGCTAGCGTAGTAGGGTAGTCGGCCCGCGTCCGCGGGCGGTTGTCGTTTGCCATCCCATGCAGGTGCTCAGCAACATTCTCGCGTTCCTGTTCGCGGCCGGCGTCGTGATCTTCGTCCACGAGGCGGGTCACTACCTGGTGGCCAAGGCCTGCGGGGTCAAGGTCCTCACCTTCTCCCTCGGCTTCGGGTCCAGGATCTGGGGTTTTCGTCGCGGCGACACCGACTACCGCCTATCGGTGGTTCCCCTCGGGGGCTACGTGGCGTTCGCAGGGCAAGATCCCGCGCAGCCAAGCGACGACCCGGGCGCGTTCGTGAACCACCCGCGCTGGCAGCGGATCCTGATCCTGTTCGCGGGCCCGCTGATGAACGTGGTGCTGGCGATCCTGGTGGTCGCTGGGGTCTACGTCGCCGGCACCGAGATTCCCGACCAGCGCGACGTGCCGACCGAGATCGGCTGGATCGGCGACGGGTCGCCAGCGCAGCAGGCCGGGTTGGCAGTAGGCGATCGGATCGTCGCGCTCGACGGGCAGGCGGCGGCCGACTGGCAGCAGGTAGCGATGACGCTGTTGACTTCGCCGGAGCGCGCGGTGACCGTGCGGTACCTGCGCGGAGGTGAGGAACGGGAAACCGTCCTGACCCCACGCCGGATGCCCAAGTACGAGTTTGGCGACCACGGGATGTGGCCCGCCGCGCCGCCGCGGATCGCGTGGGTCGAGCGCGGCAGCCCGGCGCTGCGCGCTGGCTTCCGCTACGGCGACGCGTTGCGGGCGGTCGACGGCCTACCGATCGCGGCAATCGATGAGTTCAGCGCCTACGTTTCGGCGCGCGCCGGGCAGACGGTGAGAGTCGAGATCGAGCGCGACAGCAAGCCGGTGACGATCGCGGTCGTGCCGCGCGACGTCGAGGGCCGGGGCCTGATCGGCGTCGCTCTCCGCGAGTTCCACTACAAGCGGCTCGGCCCGGCCGCGGCGCTCGCCGCTTCCGCGCGCTACAACCTCGACACCGCCCGCGACATCTTCGGATTCGTCGGCAAGATCTTCCAACGCCGAATCTCGGCGCGCAGCGCGCTCGGCGGGCCGATCGAGATCGCCGCGATCAGCGGCGCTGCGGCGCGCAGCGGGTTTCGCGAGCTACTTCTGTTCACCGCCCTCATCAGCCTGAACCTGTGCATCCTCAACCTGGCGCCGGTGCCGGTCCTCGACGGTGGCCAGATTGGCCTGCTGGCGGTCGAGTGCGTGCTTCGGCGCGACCTCTCGCTGGGGCTCAAGGAGCGAATGACCCAGGTCGGCCTGGTGCTGATCGTCCTGTTGATGGCCTTCGCCCTGTACTCCGATCTGGTGAAGAACCTGCCAGGGCTCGGCGCCAAGCCGCCGTCGCCGTGACCCTCTCATCGATCCTCCGGTCGCAGAAAACCTGGCGCCGCACGCTGCAGTGGGCGGTCGCGGCCGCCGCCTATGGCGGGCTGCTCCTTGTGACCCTCGGGTTGTCGTCGTACTTCGCATTCACCCAGTTCGTTCGGCGCGGCGCGCTGCGCACCCCCGACGTGCGAAGCCTGGCTCTGGTCGAGGCCGAGGAACGCCTGGTGCGAGTCGGCTTGCGGCCGCGCCACAGCGCTGACGAGGACCGCTTCGACGAAGCCATGGTCGCCGGGCTGGTGTTGCAGCAAGCCCCAGCGGCGGGCAGCCTGGTCAAACAGGGCGGGCGGGTGGACCTGGTGCTGTCGCGGGGTCGCCAGCTGGTCTCGATGCCCGATCTCTTGGGGCGGGAGCTCCAGGTCGCCCAGACCGAGCTGGCAGCGGCGGGCCTGGCGGTGGGTCGGCGCAACCACGTGTACTGGCCGGGGGGCCGGGCGGGCATGGTGGTGCACCAGAGCCGGGCCCCCGGCACCTCGGTCGATCAGGCTTCGACCGTCGATCTGCTGATCGCGCTCGGTGATCCCGAGGATACCTATGTGATGCCGGATCTGACCTACCGTAGCGCCGAGAGCGTCCGCGGTTTCTTCGAGAGGCGGGGCTTTCGCCTCGGCAGCGTCAAGTACGAACCCTACGAAGGTGTCGAAGAAGGGGTCGTCTTGCGACATACTCCACTCGCTGGTCATCCGCTGCGGCGCCAGGACGTCATTACCCTGGTGGTTGCTACTCGTGTGGACTCTCTGGAATCGCGATGAGATTCGCCCCTTCGATCCTGGCCTCCGATCTTGCCGACCTCAACGCCGGGCTGGCCCAGTGCGTGGCCGGTGGGGCCGACCTGGTGCATGTCGACGTCATGGACGGACACTTCGTTCCCAATCTGACCTTCGGCCCGCCGGTGGTGGCGGCGATGGCGCGCTCGAACCGTTTGCCGCTCGACATCCACCTCATGGTGACCCGTCCGGAGGTCCTGCTCGGGCGCTACCTCGAGTTGCGGCCCCACTGGCTTTCGGTGCATTGGGAGGCAGCGGGGCACCTCGACCGTACCCTGGGCGTCATTCGCGACGCTGGCGTCGGCGCCGGGGTGGCGCTGAATCCGGCGACCTCCATCGAGGTGCTCGCGGAAGTGCTGCCGCTTCTCGACTTCGTGCTCTTGATGTCGGTGAACCCGGGGTTTGCCGGTCAGCCGTTCATTCCCTACGTGCTCGCCAAAGCGCGCCGGCTTCGGGACCGGATCGACGAGCTCGGTGTCGGCACCCAGATCGCGATGGATGGCGGGATCGGCGCGGCCAACATCGACGATGTCGCAACCGCCGGGGTGGACGTGGCGGTCATGGGGTCGGCGATCTTCGGTGCTGCCGACCCGGTCGGCGCCCTGCGCGCCCTGCGCGCGCGGTGCGGAGTAGGGTCATGAGCGTCATGAGGGTGTCGGTGCGAGCGCTCGCAGCCTTGTTGCTCGTTTCGGTGGCGGTGGTGCTCGCGGGCTGCGGCTCGGGGATCAAGGACGACCCGGTGCTGCGCTTGTCGGCCAGCGAAGCGCTCGAGCAGGGTCGCGCTCTGCTCGACGCCAAGAAGTACCGCCAGGCGGGCAAGTACTTGATCCACGCTTTTCAGGTCGAGCCGAACTCGGTGAGCGGTCGCGACGGCCTGTTGCTCGCCGCTGAGGCCCTGTTCCTGCAAGATCGTTTCGACGCCTATGTCGAGGCCGAGAGCCGCTACCGCGATTTCATCAATCGCTTTCCGACCAGCGCTCGAGCCGACTACGCTCAATTCCAGCTGGCGCGGTCGTTGGCGGCACGGATGGAGAAACCGAACCGTGATCAGGAAACCACCCGCAAGGCGCTGGCGGCGTTCGAGGAGCTGGTGCGGGTGTATCCGACCAGCGAGTACGCCGAGCAAGCGCGGGCCGAGCAACAGCACGTTCGCGACCAGCTCGCGAGGCACGAGTTCATCGTCGGCTACTTCTATTTCCGGACCTCCGGGGCGCGCCGGGCACGACCGTTGGCGATGGCGGCGGTGTCGCGCTTCGAGACCGTAATCGACAAGTACCCCGGCTACGAAGATCGGGAGCACGTCCTCTTTTACCTGTGCCGCGCCCACCACCGGCTGGAGCAGCCTGAGAAGGCGGCGGAGGTCTGCGGCCGGCTGCGCACCGAGTTCCCCGAGAGCAAGCTGCTGGCCAAGATCCCGGCCGGCAAAGAGGCGGCCGAGACCGTGGCGGCTCCCGGTGCCGTCGAGAGCGAGGGCGGCGAACCGCTAGCCGATTCGAGAAACCTCCCATGAGACGAATCGCGACGTGCTTGCTGGCGGTCGCGGCCCTTGGGTGCAGCGGCGTGGTCGGGCGGGGCGATGACGATCTGCGGCGCGAGGTCAGCTCCCTGCAGCAGCGGCTGCTCGATGTTCAGCGGAGATCGGCGATGAGCGAGGTCGAGCTAGCGCGGCTGCGCCGTCGACTGGCCGAGCTCGAGGCGCAGCCGGCTGCGGCGCCGCCGTCGGGGCCCGAACCGGCGGCTCCGGCGCCGCCACTCGTCGAGGCCCCGGGTCCGTCAACTTCAGCTCCGTCAACTTCAGCTCTGGCCGTCCGCGCACGGGTCGAGTCTCGGGAAGTTCCCGAGCTTGTCGGGTCTGTCGACACCGACGCCCCGGGGGAACCGGTTTCGACCGCGGCACAGGCGCTCTACGATCGCGGTTACACGCTCTACCACCAGGGTCAGTACGTCGAGGCCGAGGCGAGCTTCCAGCGCTTCCTCGAAGGCTTCGCAGCCAGCGATCTCGCCGACAACTCGTTGTACTGGATCGGCGAGGCGCGCTTTTCTCGTGGCGATCATCGCGGTGCCCTGGCGTCCTTCCAGGAGGCTGCGCGCCGCTATCCGGATGGCAACAAGGTGGCAGACTCGTTGCTGAAGGCAGGTCAGTGTCTGGAGCTCCTCGGCGATCCGCGAGCCGCTCGGGCCACCTATCAAGAGGTGCAAAGACGCTTCCCCGATACCGCTACCGCCCTGATTGCCGGCGAGCGACTTGCGGGTTTGCCCTGACGAGGCGTCCGACCAGCGGCGCGTCGATACCAGCCGACCGCAAGCTCAAGTGTTACTTGAGGATCGAGCTCCTAACCATTGACAGCTGTGGGCTAAACGGCTAGCGTGAACGACCGGATTGTTGTCATGAGGGTCGACTCCTGTTCATGCGGGTGTTCAAGCTGCGGGGGATGGTCTCCTTGAGACTCGGGCAGCGATGTGTCTCATGGGTCCCATGGGTTGCCATGGCTCTGCTGGTCGCCGCGGCGAGCGGGGCGCAATCGCCACCGCGGAACCTGAAGCTGATGGGCGACCATTGGACGGCTTGGGATCCGCCTGCTGCCATCGAGGAGGGGGCCGAGGTCCACACCGTCCAGCGCGGCGATACGCTGTGGGATCTGGCGTCGCGGTTCTACGGCAATCCCTACCTCTGGCCTCAGATCTGGGAGCGCAATCAATACATCCTCGATGCGCATTGGATCTATCCGGGCGATCCGCTGGTTCTCGGCCTCCAGGTCGAGTCCGCCAATGTCCTCGAAGACGCCGCCCCGGAGCCGGACGCGCCTGCGGTCGCTGAAGCGCCGTCACCGCGACGGACCGACCCCTTTTCTCGTGCGGGTGTGTTCGGCCAGCTCGGGAGTCCCGACGACATCTACTGCAGCGGCTACATCGGCACCCTCGACGAAGAGTTCCCGAATCGGGTCATCGGCTCCGAGTACGAGGTCCTCGGGCCCGCTCTGAAGCTCGAGGAGCGTGGCGAGCTCACCGCCGCGCTCGGCGCCGTCGACGCAATCAAGATCGGCTTGACCAGTGGCGACATCGTCTACGTCGACGGTGGTCAGGTCGCTGGCTTGAGCCCCGGCGATCTTCTGCAAGCCGTGATGAGAGGACCGGTGGTGCGCCATCCGGTGCGCGGGAACGTGGTGGGTCGGATCTACGAGTACCAGGGTCGGGTTCGGGTGCTCTCGGTGCAGGACGACACCGCGATTGGAGAGGTTGCGCAGTCGTGCCGGCCGCTGGCTGTCGGCGCGTCGTTGAAGCGATTCGTGCCTGAGCCCATCCCCTCCGAGCGACGCACCCCACTGCGCCCGGTCAACGAGCCGGTGTCGCGGGAGCGTTTGGCGTCGGCGCCGATGATCCTCTACGCGAAAGACGGCCTGGTCACGATCGCTCAGGATCACGTGGTGTTCATCGAGTTGCCGGCTGGGAACGCCGAGCCCGGCGACATCTTCACCGTCTACCGCCGGAGCGGTGGTCGTCGTCCACCGGTGGTGATCGGCGAGGTCGCGATCCTCTCGGTGCACCCGACGAGTGCGGTCGCGAAAGTGATCGAGTCGCGATATCCGATCTACGTCGGCGACGTGCTCGATCCGAAGTAGCGCGCGCCGCGATGGCGCGTGCCGAGATGGCGCGCGCCTCCGGCGGGCTCGCTGCTTGTGCTAGGATGCGGCCTTCGATCCACGACGCCTTTGTCCGAGAAGCGGGCCGAGCGCGGTAGCCTCGGTCTTGGGGAACGCGGGTGAGGGCGGGTTTGGCGCTCGCGCTGTGGCGCGCACGCGCCGTGAGCCGAGAGCGAGAGGCTTGAGCAGGACGGATCTGTCCGCGAGGTTGTCTGCGATCGTCGAAGAGCTGGTGGCGAACGGGGTGCCGCTCGTCCAAGCCCGCGACGAGTTCGAGCGCCAGTTCCTGATGGCGGCGCTGCGCCGCCATGGCGGCAGCTTGGGTCGAGCCGCCGAAGCCCTCGGCATCCACCGCAACACCCTGCGCAACAAGGTGACCAGCCTCAAGGTCTCGCCCCACG
>JAQBHE010000157.1:0-2841 GCA_032128015.1 Holophagae bacterium | reverse complement strand
AGGCCGGAGCACGAGAAGGTGAACAGCAGGCCGCCCGGGCGCAGCAAGTGGAAGGCGAGTCGGTTGATGTCTTTGTAGCCGCGGGCGCCGGCGTCGAGCTTCGAGCGCGAGGTCACGAACTTGGGCGGGTCGAGCACCACGATGTCGAAGCGTTGCTCTTCCTTGACCAGCCGCCGCAGGTCGCCAAACGCGTTGTCCTCGTTCTGGATCAATCGCTGGGGATCGAGACCGTTGAGCTCGACCTGGCGCCGCGTTTCTTCGAGCGCCGATTTCGACGATTCGATCTGCACGACCTGCTCGGCACCGCCAGCGAGTGCTGCGAGCGCGAAGCCGCCGGTGTACGAGAACACATCGAGCACGCGGGCGCCCCGCGCGAGCTCAAGGAAGCGCTCGCGATTCGGGCGCTGGTCGAGGTAGAAGCCGGTCTTGTGGCCGCCGCGGATGTCGACCGAGAAGCGTACCGAGCCCTCGGCGATCTCGAGCCGATCGGGCGGTTCTTCGCCGCGGAGCAGACCAGTGACCTCGGCGAGCCCCTCCTTGGACCGGACATCGACATCGGAGCGCTCGTAAATCGAGCTCGGCGACAGCGCCTCCCAGAGCTGGTCGACGATCTCTCCCCTCCAACGCTCGACTCCCGCGGCCAAGAACTGGCACACCAGGACGTCTCGGTAGCGGTCGACAATCAGGCCGGGAAGACCGTCGGACTCACCGTAGATCAGCCGGCAGGCGCCGGATGGATCGGCGGCGTTGTTGCCGCGACCGGCGACCGCGCGATCGATGCGGCCGCGAAAGAACGCCGGATCGATCGCGGCCTGGGGGTCGAAGGTCCAGACCCGGGCTCGAATCTGGGAGCGCGGCGACCACGACGCGATCGCCAGCGCCTGTCGGCGCGAATCGCAGATCGCCACCGTGTCGCCCGACGCGAGACCTGCGGGTGCTGCGGCGATGGCTCCCGAGAAGATCCACGGATGGCGACGCGCGAGTGCACGCTCGCCGCCGGGAGTGATGCGAACGCTGGGTAGGTCGGCCATGGGAGTTGGATCCTCCCATATTGGCGCGGAGTGCGCGGTCGCGCAGGGGTCTTGCGGGCGCGACGGGTTGTCAATCGCCGCAGCCGGTCGCGATTTCGAGTGCTTTGCAGACCGTGGTCATCTTCTCTGGGGCGACCGAGCCGACGAAGTGGTGGAGTCTCTCTTGATCGACGGTCTGGACATGATCGAGGTTGGCCACGGACTGGTGTTTCAGACCTTCGTCGATTCCCAGCGAGACCTCGCTGGGGGCGCCATGGATCGAAGAGGTGATGGGGGCGACGATGACCGTTCGGAGAAGCGCGATCGTCTTCTGCCGTGAGAGCACCAGGACGGGTCGCCGCTTGTCCGGCGACCCGAAGGCGTAGAGCCAGATCTCGCCTCGATTCACTCGGGAGGCCATACGCCCTCGTCTTTCCATCCCTCGAGCTCGTCCCCCAGTGGGTTTTCGACCCCGGCGTAGGCTCGCTCGTACTGTTCGTCGAGCTGGTGTGCGCGACGCTGCCGCAGGAACTCGGCGGTAATCTGCCGGAGTACTGCGGATCGCCCCTGCTCTCGGACGTCGTCTGTCTCGTCCAAGACTGCCAGAAGCTCTTCGTCGAACATCACTTGTATGGCCTTCATGTTGGTATATTATGTGGAGCCATCCTGTTTGGTCAAGCGCCAGCGCGGGCCTTTGAAGTTCCGCCGCCGGCTGGCTTCATGGGCTGGTACAGTGCCCCGGTACCTTAGGGAAGAACCTTGGATGACCAGGATGTCTCACGCGCCGGGCGAGGGGGTGCGAACCCGCTCCGCTCGCTCCGTCGGCGGATTCCTTGCCCGCGTCGCGTGGATTGTCGCAGTCGCACTGGCTCAGACGGCCTGGGCTCAGACGCCCGCGACGACCGCCGGGACGCGCCCCAACATCGTCTTCATCCTCACCGACGACCAGCGCTACGACGCCTTCTCGTTCGCCGGTCACCCGTTCCTCGAGACCCCGAACCTCGATCGCTTGGCTGCCGAAGGAGTGGTGTTCGAGAACGCCTTCGTCACCACGTCCCTTTGCTCGCCGAGCCGGGCATCGATCCTCAGCGGCCAGTACGCGCACCGCCACCAGGTGCTCGACAATCGCTCCCGGCTCGATCCTCAAGTGCCGACCTTCGCGACCGTGCTCGCCGCCGCCGGCTACGACACCGCGTTCATCGGCAAGTGGCACATGTCTCCCGATGACTCGCCGCAGCCGGGTTTCGCCCGCTGGGTCTCGTTCCCAGGACAGGGGGCATACCAGGGACAGAGACTCAACGTCGACGGTGAGCACGTCGAGAACGACGGCTACACCACCGACGTCCTCACCGACTACGCGGTCGAGTTCATCGGCCGCGAGCGCACGCGTCCGTTCTTGCTCTACCTGTCGCACAAAGCGGTGCACGCGCCGTTCACCGCCGCGACGCGCCATCGCGGCAGCTATCAGGGACGCGAGTACGCACGACCGGCGACCATGGCCGACACCGAGGACAACTACCGCGGCAAGCCCGATTGGGTGCGCGCGCAGCGCAACAGCTGGCACGGCGTCGACGGCATGTACAACCACAGCGTCGACTTCGATCGTTTCGCAGTCGACTATGCCGAGACCCTGCGCGCGGTCGACGACAGTGTCGGCCGGGTTATCGAAGCTCTCGAGCGTGCCGGCCTGTTGGAACGCACGGTCGTGGTGTTCACCTCGGACAACGGCTTCCAGTTCGGCGAGCACGGCCTGATCGACAAGCGGACGATGTACGAAGCTTCGATTCGGGTGCCGCTGATCGTCCGCGCCCCGCCGATCCTCGGCGCGCCG
>JAQBHE010000156.1:0-8453 GCA_032128015.1 Holophagae bacterium | reverse complement strand
CTTCCTGGGGTAGCGGCCGAGCTTGGGCGGCCGAATGCCGGGACGTCCGCTCGCGCGACTCCGTTGGCGTGAACACCGCTCCACCCCGGAAACGGAATCGATCTATCATCGTTGACGTACCAGACGCGATCCGAACAGTTTCCGAAGAACGATCGTGACCTCTGCCACACCGCCACGAATCACCTTCTGGGGGTAGCGGCCGAGCTTGGGCGGCCGACTGCCGGGACGTCCGCTCGCGCGACTCCGTTGGCGTGAACACCGCTCGACTCCTGAACGCGGCTCGAACGAATGGAACCATGTAACATCCACAAACCCCTTCTGTCTCGCGAACACGAGAAAACGGGCGCTTGATGACAGAGCCACCCGATCGCCCCACCCAGCCCCTGCGCGCGTTCATCAGCTACGCCGCCGAGGACGACCGCTACCGCATCGAGCTCGAGAAGTCGCTCAAGCTCCTCCAGCGCGAGGGGCTGATCGAAAGCTGGTCGGACCGCAAGATCCTTGCAGGATCCGAATGGGGCAAGGAGATCGACCGCCAGCTCGAGCGCGCCGAGCTGGTCTTTTTGCTGGTCAGCTTCGATTTCATCGCCTCGGACTACTGCATGGACATTGAGATCACGCGTGCCCTCGAACGGCACGACGCAGGCGAAGCGGTGGTGATCCCAATCTTGGTCGACGACTGCGACTGGCAAACCGCGCCGTTCGCGAAGCTCCAGATGCTTCCGGACCGCGAAGAACCCGTCGCCTCGTTCGACCGCCCGGCCCAGGCCTGGACCGCGGTCGCGCGCGGCGTGCGCATGGTCGCCACCGATCTCGTCGCGCGCCTGTCCGACCGCGCCGCTGCGGACGCCTCCGCAGATGCGGAAGCAACCGGAGCCACAACGCCCGATCCCACGCGCTACCTCGAAGCGCTCGAAGCCGAGCATTCCTACGTCGAACTGCGCGGCATGGGAGCGCAGGTCAGCGAGCGGCTGCCGTTGCGCGAGGTCTACATCCGCCTGCGCGTGGTCCATCCCGCGACCGAGGCGCGGCGCGGCAAGGGCGCGTCCCGTGGCAAGGGAGGTTCCCGTGGCAAGGCCGCTTCACCCGACAAGATGAAAGCGCCGAGCGATCAAGAGATGTCGGTCACCGACCGCGAGCTTCGCGACGTGCTGCCCGAGCACCGGCACTTGGTGCTGATCGGCGACCCGGGCTCGGGCAAGACCACGTTCCTTCGGCTGGTCGCCCAGTGCCTCGCGCGCGCCGGTCTCGGCGATGACTCGGCGCTCGAGCGCATCGGACTCGCCGGTTCTGCCGCGGCCCCATTCCCGATCTTCGTGCGTCTCGAGCGAGTAGCCCAGTTCCTGCGCGAGCATCCCGCCGCCGACTGCGAGGCCGATGCGCCCAAGCGCTTCTTGCGCTACTTGGATCATCAGCAAAACGGCCAGCCGCATGGCCTGCCCCCGGGCGACCTCCGTCGCCGCGTCGAGGCAGGCGAGTGCTTCTTGTTGCTCGATGGTCTCGACGAGGTGCCGGGCGCTGACGAACGCGAGGTGGTGGTGCGGCTCGCCGAGAAGCTGATCGGCGCCGGGTTCGGCAACCGCCATCTCTTGACCTGCCGCACCCGCGCCTACCAGGGACGAGTGCAGCTCGCGAGCGGGGCCGAGCCCTTCGTGCTGGCGCCGCTCGGCCCGGCCCAGGTCGAGCAGTTCTGCCACAGCTGGTCGCGCGCCCTGTTTCACGCCGGCGACGACATCGACACGCCTGCGTCTCAGCAGGCCGCCGACTACCAGCAGGAGCTGCAACAAGCGATCGAGCGCAATCCCAGCGGCCGCAGCCTCACCGCGAGTCCGTTGATGCTCACCGTGCTCGCGGTGGTGCACTGGAACGAAAAGAAGCTGCCCGAGCAGCGCGCCGAGCTCTACGACCGCGCGATCGAGTACCTGCTCGACTCGCGGCGCGACCAGTCCGGCCACCCGACGCCGCTGCGTCGCTGGTGCCTGCAAGCGGTGGCGCTCGCGATGTTCGAAGACCCAGAAGGCGTGCAGCGCCGTCTCGGCCGCGACCGAGCGGCGCGCGCGATCGTCGGTCTGCTTCCCGGTGGCGATCTCGAGGCGGCCACCGCGCATCTCGAACGAGAAGAGCTGCTCTCGGGGATCCTGGTCAGCCGCAGCGAGGGCGAAGTCGAGTTCTGGCACTTGCTGTTCCAGGAGTACCTGGCGGCCCTCGACCTTGCGCAAGACGACGAGGGTTGGTGGAGTCGGATAGAAGGCCATCTCTACGATGACCGCTGGAGCGAAGTGGTGCTGCTCCTGGCCGCCTGTCGCCTCAAGAAGGGCGGCCCCAAGGCGGCCCAACGGATGATCCGCCAGATCCTCGACGCCGCCGGCGACGAGCGAGTGGCCCAGGCGCGCGCGGTGGGTCTGGTGGGACGGATCGTGCGCGATATCCGTCCTTACGGCGGTCAGCCCGAACAAAACACCGGTTTCGCCGAGAAGCTCCAGTCCACCCTCGCGGTCTTCGACTCCGACCTCGGGGTCGGCGAGGCAGTGCGGGTCGAGGTCGGCGAGGCTCTGGGACAGGCCGATGATCCGCGCCTGGTCGATCCGGCGAAGAACCGCGTGTTGGTGGACGGCGGCGAGTTTCTGATGGGCGCGTCGAAGCAACCGAAATCGCCGAACCACGATTCCGCCGCAGAAGATCGCGAAGAGCCGGTGCACACGGTGTTGGTGTCGAGCTTCGTGGTCGGCCGGTACCCGGTGACCGTGCAGGAGTTCCAGAAGTTCGTGGACGTCCAGAGCGAGGGCTACGAGAACCCCAGATGGTGGCTGCCGGAAGGCTGGGCGATCAAGGACCGCGGGGGTTGGAAGGCCCCGGCCAAGTGGCAGGACCAGCTCGGCCATCGCAACCGGCCGGTGGCGGGAGTCTCCTGGTACGAGGCCGATGCCTATTGCCGTTTTGTCCGGGGGAGCCTCCCGACCGAGGCGCAGTGGGAGTACGCGGCACGCGGCCCCGATGGCCGTCGCTATCCATGGGGCGATGAAGAGCCGAGCGCCGAGCGCGCGAACTTCGACATGAACGTGGGAGAACCGACGCCCGTGGGCGTCTACCCGCTCGATCGGCCCGTCGGCAGCGAGATCCGCGATCTCACCGGGAACGTGTGGGAATGGTGCGCGGATTGGTTCGGCGAGTACCCGGTCTCGCCGCAGAAGGATCCAACGGGTCCGCCAACCGGAGACTACCGTGTGCTGCGTGGCGGGGCGTTCCTCGGCATTCCGCACTTCCTGCGCGCGTCGTACCGCGACCTCTACCCTCCGGAGTTTCGGACCCACCCCGGTTTTGGGTTTCGCGTGGTGTGGCGAGTTGCGGGAGGACAGGGGTCTTGAGCCTTGGTTGGCCGCGCAGTGCGCGGTCCTGGCTCGGTCCGGCTTCTGGTCCGCGTTGGGGAAGAGAATTCTCCCCGTGTGATACGACAACCCGGTCGTGGTTGCGCTACCATCCCTCCCAAGGTTGCCTGGCCAACCAACCGTGTGCTGCGTGGCGGGGCGTTCAACAACAATCCGCACAACCTGCGCGCGGCGTACCGCAACAACAACCATCCGGAGAATCGGAACCACAATGTTGGGTTTCGCGTGGTGTGGCGAGTTGCGGGAGCACAGGAGAGACGGGCTTGGCCCGTCCCTGGCCGGAATCTTCGCGCTTGGGCCGATACGGCGCCTCCGCGAAGAGCGTGCTTCTTCCTGTCCAACCAGGCAACCGGGTCGCGGGCTTGGGCCATTGGCCTTTCTCGCGGGCGAAGAAGAAGGCGGCTCGCGACGCTGGTAGCCACCCACAGAAGGGGGCCAAGGCTTTGCGAGTCGCCGCTTTTCCTTGTTAACGGTAGACCAAGGCGGCTCGTTCCTGCTCGTATGGCGGCATCCGGCGAAGACCTCCCGGCGGTGCAGAAGGCCTACGACATCTGCCGCTGGTTGATCCCGGTGGTCGCGCGGTTGCCCCGCGAGCATCGGTTCACGTTCGGCGATCGGCTCGAGAGCACAGCA
This sequence comes from Holophagae bacterium, assembly GCA_032128015.1. Lineage (GTDB taxonomy): Bacteria > Acidobacteriota > Thermoanaerobaculia > Multivoradales > Multivoraceae > JAQBHE01. The sequence goes on along the minus strand of JAQBHE010000156.1, from coordinate 4,434 downwards.
CTCGACCTGGTCCTGGCATTGGTCGAGGCGGGGCACGTTCGAGCCAAGGACCGACCGCTCTACCGGGCGAGCCGCCTCCTCGATCAGCTCCGAATCCTGCTCCGACTCGCCTGCGACATCGAGTTGATATCGACCAAGCGCCACCGTTTCGCTAGCGAACAGATGCACGAGCTTGGCCGGATGATCGGCGGTTGGATGAAGCATGCTCGTGTGGCGCCGGTTCCGCTGGCCGAGTCCTGATACCGCGCACGGCCGTCCGAGAAACGCACCGGTGCGCAGCGAGGGCGGTCTCTTCGACAAGGTGGTGAGCACCGACAACCTCCGTCTGGCGGCGCTGAAGGCGCAGCGGGGGAAGCGGTATCGCCGGGAAGTCTTGCGCTTCAACTACCGCGTCGAAGACCGGCTGATCGAGCTGCGAGCCGCACTTCGCGCCGGGACCTGGCAACCAGGCGGGCACCGGCACTTCCGGATCTTCGAGCCGAAACCGCGCTGGATCTCGGCGGCGCCCTATGCCGACCGGGTGGTGCACCACGCTTTGTGCAACGTGATCGAACCGGTGCTCGATCGCAAGCTGATCTTCGACTGCTGGGCCAACCGGCGGGGCAAGGGATCGCATCGCGCTGTCTTGCGGTACCAGAGGTTCTCGGCGCGCTTTCGATATGCGCTCAAGATCGATCTCCGGAAGTACTTCGCGGCGATCGATCACGAGATCTTGAAACGGCAGCTCGGTCGCTGGCTTCGGGAACCGCGGCTGATGGACCTGGTCGCCCGGATCATCGACGACGGTATCGTTCCGGAGCCGTACGCTGCATACTTTCCGGGTGACGATCTGTTCACGCCGCTCGAACGAGCGCGCGGTCTCCCGATCGGCAACCTGACTTCCCAAATCTGGGCGAACAGCTACATGGCGGGCTTCGATCACTGGGTGAAAGAAAAGCTGGGGGCGAAGGGGTACCTGCGTTTCGTCGACGACATGGTGTTGCTCGATGACTCGGCCGCGACTCTGCGCTCTTGGTTGGAGGAGGTGCGCGGCAAGCTCGCCGAGCTGCGTCTGACGGTTCACCCCCACAAGTGCGAGGTGCGTCGGGTCGGCGAAGGAGTGCCGTTCCTGGGCTACATGGTGTGGCCCCAGCGGATCCGGGTCCGCGGCGCGACCCTGCGGCGCTTCCGGCGCCGGCTTCGTAGTCGTGCCGGCGATCCTGAGCCGACGGTCGATCGAGCGCGAAGTCTCGCCGCCTGGGGCGGTCACGTGGCGCTCGCGGGCAGCTACCGGCGAAGCCTCGGGAGCTGAGGAAATGGCGAAGCGCAAGGCAGGAGACAGCGCCGAGGTCGCATGGCCGCTCGCGCGGCTGTTCTCCGACCACCCGGAGCGCGACGCCAAGCGGCTGCGCTTCGATTTCGAGGCGCTCGCGAAAACCCTCGAGGAGCTGGCGCGCAACCCCGACAACGAGACCCCGTTCACGGTGGTGGTTCGTGGCAGCTGGGGACGTGGAAAGACCACACTGCTGCGGCGTGCCGAGGCACTGCTCGAGCAACCGTCGGCCGGCGGCGAACGCGACACGAAGACCCTGTGGTTCAACGCCTGGAAGTACCCGGCCGACGACACGGTGCTCGCGGGCCTGCTCGGAGCACTGGTCGACCGGCTACGGCACGGTGGCTGGATGGCGCAGGCCGCCCAGCTCGCGCAGCGTCACAAGGGGAAGGTGGCTTTGGCGGTGCTGCGCAGGCTGGTTCCCGAGCTCCCCAAGCTCGAAGGCGAGAGCGGGCTCGAGAAGGCGGAGGAGAAACGCGCCTACCACGACACCTTCCGCCAGCTGTTCGCCGAGCTGCTCTACGCCTGGCACCAGCCTCAGGCCGCCATACAAGACACCCAAGGCCGCGATGTCGAGAAGTGGCTGAAGGATCACCACAAGAGCCACGGGCTCGCGGTGTTCCTCGACGACCTCGATCGGTGCGCCGACGAGCGGGTGATCGAGCTGCTGGCGGCGATCAACCTGTTCCTCGACCTGCCCGGTGTGTGCTTCTTCCTTGGGGTCGACTGGGAGCGCCTGCGGGAGATCCTCCACAAAAAGATGCCCGGCCGCGAGGATGCGTTTCTCGAGAAGATCGTGCAGGTGGAGCTCGAGCTCCACGATGTCAGCGAAGAGGGCGCCGCGGAGTACGTGAAGGGACTGCTCGCGAGGGGCGGTCTCGACTGGCTGCAAGAGGCGGATCGGGTGACCTTCGCCGATGTGCTCGAGGTGCGCCACCCGCGTCACGTGAAGCGCACGCTCAACGATCTATCGCTGCGCCTCGCGGTGCTGCGCAATGTCGAAAAACTGGGCGACGGGAAGGAGCAGCTGTCGAGCCGGGTGGTGGTGGCGTGGCATCTGCTGCGCGAGGCGCTGCCGGTGGGAGAGTGGGAGAAGATCCGCGCCCGACCCGCGAACTTCGACGCCTTTTTACGCCAGTGGAAAGCACTCGGTGAGGAAAAGCTGGACGCAGAGTCGTTGGGGGAAGAGGGCAAGCGCGCGGCTTCGACGCTTGGTTTGCCCGAGGCAGTGGTGGAGCTGCGACGGCGCGGTTCTCTCGACGACCTGGTGAGCGTCCTTGATGCGCTTTCGGACGAGCAGCGCGGTTTGCTGCTCCACTTTGGCTCGCCGCCGCGCTCGGCGCCGGTTCGAGCCGCACCAGGCGTGCTGACAGGGGGAGCTTCATCGCGTTCTCTAGAGCTCGGCGATCTCGACGGACCGGCTTGGGTTCGGCTGCCGGCTGGCGTTTTCGAGATGGGAGATTCCGAATGGGATGACGCCAAACCCCATCGGGTCAAACTCTCGGAGTTTCGGATCTCGCGTTTCCCGGTGACGAATCGCCAGTACTTGGCGTACGTCGAGGCGACCAAGAAGCAATCGCCGCAGCATTGGGAGGAAGGCCGGATCCCCGAGGGCAAAGAAGAGCATCCGGTGGTCTACGTGTCTTGGCAGGACGCTCAAGCGTTCTGCCAATGGCTCGGCGCGAAGCTCGGGAAAGGTGAAGTCGGTTTGCCGACCGAGGCGCAGTGGGAGTACTCGGCACGCGGTACCGAAGGTCGTCGCTACCCGTGGGGCGAGGAAGAGCCCACCCCGGAGCACGCGAACTTCGGCAGCAATGTCGGTGACACGACACCGGTGGGGGCGTATCCGAAGGGTGCGACGCCGGAAGGGGTTCTCGACCTTGCGGGCAACGTTGCCGAGTGGTGCTTCGACTGGTACGACTCCTCCTACCCCGACTCGCAAGAGGCCGATCCGGTCGGCTTCCGTGTGCTGCGTGGCGGGGCGTTCTTCAACGCTCCGTCCGGCCTGCGCGCGGCGTTCCGCGGCCACCTCCCTCCGGAGCTTCGGTCCCCCGATGTTGGGTTTCGCGTGGTGTGGCGAGTTGCGGGAGGACAGGGGCCTTGACCCTTGGTTGGCCGCGCTGTGCGCGGTCCGGGCCTTGGATCGATGGCTCGCGCAGCGCCGATTTGCATCGAGGAGGGGACCATGGGCTCGGCTTGGTCCGGCGCGTTCGCGAGCAGGAAAGTGGCGGCGGAACCTGGCGTTTCCGCTTTTCGGCCGCCTGAAGTCGGCCGCTACGTTCAGAGGGTTGCGGATTCATCGGCTTCCGCTTCGGGTACGCTCGCATCGGAGCACCGAGCGATCACGAAAAGACGCCAATGACATTCGACGAAACAGCGGTCGTATTGGGCGCGCTCGTGAGGGCGTCGACTACGTGTTGATCGGTTCCATGGCCATGGCCGCCCAGGGGTTGGCTCGAGCGACCCGCGAAATGGACTTCTTCGTCGCTCCGAACGAGGACAACATCGAGCGTTTGAAGCGGGCTCTTCGCTCGCTTTTCGATGACCCGAACATAGAGCAGATCGATCCGAAGGAGTTGATCGGAGCCTTTCCGGCGGTGGAGTACACGCCTCCTCACGGTCGCCACTCCATGGACATCCTGACTCGTCTCGGCGAAGCGTTCGCCAACCTGCGAGTCGCGTGCGAGCTCTCCGAGCTGGCTTACGGTCTGCGCCCTTGGCACTTCCCGCCGGGCGTGCGCAAGTTCCGTTCGGTCGAGGAGGCTTGGCGTGCTCGGGAGGAGTGGGAGCGGAGTCAGTTGCGTGGTCGCGAGGAGTGAGCCGCTGGAGCGGTTCGTGAGGCGATCGATGGTCGGCCGCCCAAGCTCGGCCGCTACCCCCAGAAGGGATGATCCGCTCGTTTCTTGGGTTGGGTTAGGGATGCTGTCGGGCTCCCGGGAAGAGCGGGAGGGGAGTCGGCTGCGTGGTCGCGAGGAGCGAGCCGTTGGCACGGTCGGTCCCCGATCGATGTTCGGCCGCCCAAGCTCGGCCGCTACCCCCAGAAGGGGACAGGGGTGGGTCTTTTTCAGCCTACGCGAGTCGGCAACCGATTGTCCTGGAGCATGCGGAGCTGCCCTCCGGGG
>JAQBHE010000155.1:0-5529 GCA_032128015.1 Holophagae bacterium | reverse complement strand
CCCGGTTATGTCCCCGGTGTAGGTCGGCAGCTCGAACGACACTTGGACGTGGGATTGGGCGCCGAGGTTGTACACCTCGTGCGGTTGGGTGTCGCGCAGGATCTGGTGCATCGACAGCGCGTCGCCGAGATCGCCGGTGACCAGCCGTACGCCGTCCTCGCGGTCGAGGAGGTGGTCGATCCGCGGTGTGTTCCGGCTCGAGGCGCGCCGGACCATGCCCCAGACTTGATAGCCCTTGCCGATCAGGAGCTCGGCGAGGTAGGAGCCGTCCTGGCCGGTGATCCCGGTAATCAGGGCGCGCTTCGGTCGCGAGCTGGCCAGCATCGTGGGTCCCGGGTCTGCAGTCATCGTGGTCAGGTTCTCGGCGTCTTCGCTTCGCCACGGCTCACTGGTTGCCACAACGGCGTCGCACGGTTCGTTCGCGGCCCCGAGGATTCGACGCACATCGAGTGCATCGGTTCTCGAAAACCACTTGCCTTCTAGCTAGACCAGCCGCAACAGGTGCCCGAGCTTGTCGCGCTTGGCTCGCAGATACTCGCGGCTGGACTCGGTAGGAGGAATCTCCAGGGGAACGCGCTCGACGATCTCGAGCCCGTATCCCGCGAGTGCGATGTACTTGAGGGGGTTGTTGGTCAGCAAACGCATCTTTCGCACTCCGAGGTCGCGCAGGATCTGGGCGCCGATGCCGTACTCGCGGTGGTCGGGCCGGAACCCCAGCTTCTCGTTGGCCTCGACCGTGTCGTGGCCCTGCTCTTGCAGCTCGTATGCCCTGAGCTTGTTGACCAGGCCGATGCCCCGCCCCTCCTGGAGCAGATAAAGCAGCACGCCGCAGCCAGCCTCGCCGATCTCCTCGAGGGCGCGGAACAACTGCAAGCCACAGTCACAGCGCTGCGACCCGAAGATGTCGCCGGTCAGACACTGGCTGTGAACCCGAACCAGCACCGGTTGGTCGCTCGAGATCTCGCCACAGGTCAGAGCAACGTGCTCTTCCCCGGTGGCCTCCGACCGGTAGGCGTGGATCCTGAAGTCGCCGAACAGGGTCGGCAACCGTGGCGACGCCAGGCGCTCGACCAGGGTCTCGTGACGCAACCGGTACTCGATGAGGTTCGAGACCGTGATCATCACCAGATCGTGGGTGGCACAGAAGCGCGCGAGGTCGGGAACCCGCGCCATGGTGCCGTCGTCGTTCATGATCTCGCAGATCACCCCGGCAGGCGACAGGCCGGCGAGCTTGGCCAGGTCGACCGACGCCTCGGTCTGGCCGGCGCGCTTGAGCACGCCGCCGCGGCGGGCGCGGAGTGGGAAGACGTGCCCGGGACGAAGCAGATCCCTGGGGAGGGTCGCGGGGTCGATCGCGGTGCGAACCGTCGCCGCCCGATCGGCCGCCGAGATCCCGGTGGTGATCTTGCCGCGGGCCTCGATCGAGACGGTGAACGCGGTGCCGAACGGCGCGGTGTTGTCGCGGACCATCAGTGGCAGCTCGAGCTCGTCGCAGCGCTCTTCGGAAAGCGCCAGACAGATCAGGCCGCGACCGTACTTGGCCATGAAGTTGATCGCCTCGGGAGTGACCTTGTCGGCCGCGATCGCGAGATCGCCTTCGTTCTCCCGATCTTCGTCGTCGACGATGATCACCATGTCGCCACGCCGGAAGCGTTCGAGCGCGACCTCGATGGAGGCGAAAAGGCCGGTCTCTTCTTGGAGCTGCGACATCGCGTATCAACTCTACCCGCGGCCACCACGGGCGATCCAAGTATACGTCGTGCCGCCCCCGCGCCGGGCCGAGCGGCGAGTAGCGGTCCTCCGTTACTCGTAAGGTAGCGGTCCACCGCTACCCGCGGTCCGCCGCTACCCGCGGTCCTCCGCTACCCGAGTGGCCCCCCTGGCTTCTTACCCGGCGAGTAGCGGCCGCCGCTACTCGTAAGGTAGCGGTCCGCCGCTACCCGCGGTCCGCCGCTACCCGCGGTCCTCCGCTACCCGCTTACTCGCCCCAACGGAGCTTGTCGCGCAAAGCGTCGAAATAGGTCCGCGGGCCGACTCGCACGATCCGTACCGGCTGCGGCGACACCGTGATCCGAACCTTGTCGCGATGGCCGAGCGTCGTTCCTTCCTGGCCATCAAGGGTGACGAACACCTCTTCTTGCGGGGTTTCCAGAGTCACCTCGATGACGCCGCCGTCAGGCACCACCAGCGGCCTCATCGACAAGGTGTGGGGGCAAATCGGGGTCAGCACTGCAACCGGCAACGACGGGTGCACGATCGGTCCGCCCGCCGACAGGTTGTAGGCCGTCGAGCCGGTGGGGGTCGAGATGATCAAACCGTCAGCACGGTAGACCGCGATCAGGCGACCGTCGATCTGGACTGTCAGCTGGATGATCCGCGCCAACGCGCTCTTGTTCACGACCACGTCGTTGAGCACTCGGAAGCTGCGGACCTCGCCATCGGTTCGCTGCAGCTCGACCTCGAACATCGATCGCTGCACGGTGTCGAACTGTCCGTTCAGCACCTCGAGGAGCACCGGGTACAACTCACCCCGTGGGATCTCGGTGAGGAATCCGAGTGATCCGAGGTTGACGCCGAGAATCGGCACCCCGTTGGCGAGACCGCGAGCCACCGACAGCAAGGTGCCGTCGCCGCCGAGCACGATCACCAAGTCGCGGCCGGATGACGGCCCACCCGGGACGCCCGGCGGTTCGGTCGCACCCTGACCGTGGAACGCCGGGTCGAGCTCGACGGTGACCCCGCGACGCTCGAGCCAATCGGCGAGCTCTTGGGCCATCGCCACAGCTTCGGCACTGTCGCCCTTAGCGGCCACCGTTACCCGACGGATGGCGCCTGGCGTGCCCACCGCCTGCTCTCGAACGGGTCGTGCTGTGTCGGTCACCGCTGACCTCGGAGGGTCGTCGCCGCCGGCTCCGACTGCTCGAGCTGCTTTGGCTGCTCAAGCTGCTCAAGCTGCTCGAACAAGGCTAGGGCTTCGCGATTGCCGGATGCCCCGGTCAGCGGGCTGTCGGCGCAGCCGAGGCCCCGAAGTCCGAGGTCTCCGAGCTCGGCGACCCGGCGGGTGATGATCCCTTTCCGGATCTCTTCGTCACGCACCACCCCGCCCTTGCCGACCGACTGCCTTCCGACCTCGAACTGGGGCTTGATGAGGACCAGCAACCGGCCGCCCGGGGCGAGGTGGGGCAGCAGCGCCGGCACCACCTTGAGCAACGAGATGAAGGACACGTCGACGGTGATCAGCGTGCACCGCTCTGGCAAGCCGTCGGCGGCCAGGTGACGGGCGTTCACCCGCTCCATCACCACCACCCGCGGGTCGATGCGCAACCGATGATCGAGCTGCCCATATCCGACATCGAGCGCGTAGACCCGCCGCGCGCCGCGTTCGAGCAGGCAGTCGGTGAAGCCACCGGTGGAGGCGCCAACGTCACAGCACACCGCACCCGTGGGGTCCACGTCGAAGTGGTCGAGGGCGAACTCGAGCTTGCGACCGGCCCGCGAGACATACGGCTCCCGCGGACCATGCACCACCACCGCGACCGTGCTGGCCACCGCAGTCCCCGGCTTATCGACCCGGCGACCCTCGACCTCGATCCGCCCCGCCATCACCGATCGCCGAGCTTGCTCCCGGCTCTCGAACAGGCCGCGCTCGACCAGCAACTGATCGAGGCGCGCAGCTTTGCGGACTCGCGTCGCGTCGGCGACAGGAAGAGCACTTGTCGCGTCGGCGACCGGAACAGCACTTTGGCGTCCAGGCGGCGGCACCTGCGGGCGTCGCATCATCGGGCGGGGGTCCGCCGCTGGTTTCGTCGCACGCTCAGCTCCCCCGTTCCAGCTCTCTCGTCTCAACTCTCTCGTCTCAACTCTCTCGTTCGTCGAGGTAGGCAAGGAGGCCGGCGACCAGCTCGGCGTGGCTTGGCAGGCGGCTGGCCAGCTCGATCCCGCGCTCGCGCTGCTGGCTCAGCATGGTCTTGCTGTCGGCCAGGCCATAGATGCTCGGATAGGTGAGCTTGCCGGCGCGGGCATCCTTGCCCGCGGTCTTGCCGAGATCTTGCGAGGTGCCCTCGACATCGAGAATATCATCGCGAATCTGGAACATCAGGCCCAGCACCACGGCCAGCTCGAGGAGGGTGGCCTCGACGTCCGGGACCGCACGGGCGCAGTTCGCACCCACCCCAACCGCCGCCACCAGCAGGACCCCGGTCTTTCGCCGGTGAATCCGCTCGAGGGCGGCCGCGGGTTCGGCTGGGTAGTCTCCCTCGGCCTCGAGGTCGTCCACTTGGCCGCCGATCATTCCCTCGCTGCCGACCGCGGTCGCCACCCGGAGCACGTTGCGCAATCGCAGGTCAGGGCCCAGCGCGGCCGGATACCCAGCGAGAGTCGCCAAGCCGAGGCTCAGAAGGGCGTCACCGGCGAGGATCGCCAGCGCCTCGTCGTAGCGCCGGTGCACCGTCGGTTTGCCGCGACGCAAATCGTCGTCGTCGAGTGCCGGCAGGTCGTCGTGCACCAGGCTGAAGGTATGAATCAGCTCGAGGGCGGCCGCCGGTTCCAGCAGTTGCTCGCGCTCCCCGCCGCAGACCTCGCCAGCGAGCACGGTCAACGCCGGCCGGATTCGTTTGCCTCCGGCAAGCACGCAGTAGCGCATGGCGTCGTGCAGCCGCTCGGGAGGGGCAGCCGCAGCGGGGAGCAGCCGGTCGAGAGTCGCGTCGACCTCCGGCACCAAGGCGCTCAAGTACCCGACGAACGGGTTCATCGGTCGTCGACCTTGCCGCGGACCTCGTCGCGCGCGGGCGGCAGGTGCCGGCCGGCCCCGCCCTTCGACTCGAGCCACCCGGCAGTCACCGGCGCCGAGACCCCGAACATCCCAACGACGAGCCCCTACGCCTAGCGCCCGATCGCCGATCCCGGGAGCGCCTCGTCGACCAACAAGATCGGGATCTCGGAGACCACCGGATAGAGCAGTCCGGCTTGGGGGCTGAACAGGCCATCGCGGACAACCGGTGGTTGGTCATCGAAATGCTCCCGGTATTTGTCGGCCAAGCGCTGGCAGAGCTCGGGCGGCAACTCGACGAGCTCGAGCGGTCCCTTGCTCTTGGGACAGACCAGGATCGCAAGCAACTCGGGGTCAACGGGCAAAGGCGCACCTCGGTAGAGCTTCGAATCGCCGAAGATACCACGCGCAGCGTCGGCGCATGGGTGCCGGCGTTCTCGCCCGTTCGTCGGCCGCCCAAGCGCCGGCGCTGCAACGACCGCCGTGAGGTGAAGGACGTCGATGGAGCCGAAGGCGGAGTCGGGCGTCCGCAACCTCGCTAGGTACCTTCTATGCTGGAGCCTGTTGCCCGTGAGTCAAGCTTCTCAAGAGCGCGCGCGGCCGAGCGAGAGCAGCAGTCTTGGACCCGAAGTCGATTCACAGTCCCCGCTTTCGTTCCAGGTCCAAGACTGCCAACGAGGTTGCGGGCTCGCGCCTGGGGCGCGTGCCCGCAACCTCGCTAGAATCCCCGAACGAGCACGTCATGACCACCTCCCCAGTCC
>JAQBHE010000154.1:0-3237 GCA_032128015.1 Holophagae bacterium | reverse complement strand
GGCGCACCGCCGTCCTGGGCGATGCCGAGGACGATCAGGAACGCCCCGCCGCTTGCCGTGCTCGCCGCGGGCGACCCCGCTGTGGGCCCGGCGGGCGGGGCTGTGCATCCTCCGAGAATCGCGATCACGATCGCCGATGCGGTGGACCTTGCGAGGTGCCGGCGTCGTCCAAGGCCATCGCCTGAAATGCGACCGCAGAGGCCAGTGTCGGAGAACTGTCCGATCATCAGCCCCGATCCTAGCGAGCGCGGCGGTTGGTCAATACCCGCGAGTCGCTGGCCGGCTGCCAGCCGAGAACTCGCGGCCGGCGTTCCACGAGCTCGGCGCGGATGTCGATCTCTCGATGCACCGCCCCGATCTCGACATGAACCGAGATCGCGACCAGGCGTCCGGTACGGCGCGCTTTGCTCTCGATCCAGCCGCCGGCGAACAGATGACCGGGAACTCCGTTCGAGTCCGGGTTGGCGGCGAGGGCGGCCAGGGTCTCGGCGATTGCGGCGTCGGCCAGGGCGTCGGCCTTGACCATGCGTGCGTCGCGCGCCAGCTGGTGGCCCTCGATCGCGACCGTGGTCACCGCGATGCCGATGGCGGAACCGAGGAGCAGGAGGACCATCAGCGCAAGCGCCATCGCGAACCCGGCCTCGTCGACCTTGGGGTTTACCATCGGGACCTCGGGCGGTTGCGCAGTGCGACGCGGAGGCGGACCGCGCTCTGTCCACGGTCGGCGCCGCGGCCGGTCGGCCGCAAAAGGATCTCGACGTCCACCAAGCCGTCGGCGACGAGGGCTGAGCGGAAAGACGAGACGCCGGCGAGCACCGTCGCGCGGTCGGTGAGCTCGCCGGCGCGATCGAAGGCGGTGCGCTCGAGGATGGCGTCGCGGCGGGCGTAGACCACCCGGCCCAGACCCTGATCGGTGGCGCCGAGCAACACCAGGGCTCCGGGCGCAGCGCCAACGGCAGTGCCAACGGCAGTGCCAACCGGCAGCGCGCGCGCTGATCGTAGGTCGCGACGCAGGTGGAGGAGGACGAGCGCGGTGTCCGGACGGATCAGGCGCGCGCGTGCGGATTCGCTCCACTTCTGGAGGTCGGCGAGGACCAACGCCGCGATCGCCAACGCCACCGAGAGCACCAGCGTCGCCACCGTCAGCTCGACGAGCGCAAAGCCGCTTGACGAAAAGCCGCTTGCCGAGAAGCCGCTGGCTGAGTCGTGCCGCGGCTCAGGAACCCTGGGTTCAGGGCCGGTAGACCAGGGTCTCGAGGGCGAGCTCATGGGGGTTGCCGTGGACCGAATAGAGGGAGCGCAGCACCACTCGTTGGAGTCGCGGTCCGGAGTCGATGACCTCGATCTCCACCTGGGGAGGCGGTCGGTTGCCGGGGGCGGGCAAGCCGAGCAGTGGGCCAGATTCGAGCCGGACCTCCCCGGCGCGCAAGGTCTCGTGCGCCATCTCGAGGTGGAACAACGCTTCGCGTCTGGCGTCGAGGCGCTCGAGCGCCCGTCGGACCTCGAACGAGACGGCGATCAGGAGCAGCAAGGCGGTACCGAGAACCGCCAGCGCCATCGTGGTCTCGAGCAGGGTGAAACCGTTCGCGCGCGGCTTCGGGGTGGCGATGTGGCCTCGGTGTTCGAGGGTGTCTGATCGACGCTGGACCGTCTGTCGCGCTGCGGCTGGCGACGCTTGATGGACACGGATCATGGAAGAATGTCTCGGTCCAGCTGCTGGTGAGCATAGCCCCGGGGAGGGGGAGGCGGTGGCGAGCGCAAGCGGTGGTACTATTGCGTCTCTTATTCGTGATAGGACGAGTTCTGTAGTGACCTCGCCGCTTGGTGCCCAACGCCGTACCCCGGGGCCGCTGGCTCTCGGGCGATACATCGTGCCGAACAACGCCGGGCACGGATGATCTCCCGTGGCCGAGGGTCGGATTCGTTCCCAATCGCAACCCTCCGGCCCTCACCATCTCCGGCCCGGTGAGCGCTCGCCGATTCCCGATCCAGACTCCGGATTGAGTCCCGCCAAGCCTGCTCGCCAGCCAGCCCCCCAGGTCCTCCTCGTTGACGACAACGTCGACGACACCTCCTTGGTGTCGCTGGTCTTGATGCAGGCGTACGCCGAGGCGCGAATTCGGGTCGCCAACAACGCCATGTCGTTCGGGGAGGCGTTCGAGCAGGGTGGCTTCGATGTCGTGATCAGTGCCTCGCGCCTGGCGTGGACCGACGGGCTCCAGGTGCTCCAGGCGGTCAAGGAGCGGTGGCCGCGAACGCCGCTGATCATGCTCGCTCGAGCGGAAGACGAGGGCCTCGCCATCGAGGCGATGAAGCAGGGGCTCGACGACTTCTTGGTCAAGTCGTCGAAGAGCTTCGTGTCGCTGCCGATGGTGGTCGGCCAGGCGTTGGAGCGCGCTGCCGCTCGTCAGTCCGAGGCTCGTCTCGAAACCCGGCTCCAGACCCTGCTCGATCAATCGGGAGTCGGCATCTTTCGCGCCACCCTCGACGGTCAGTTGCTCGAGGTCAATCCTGCCTTCCTTCGCCTCTTTGGCAAGGATTCGCTGGTCGACGCGTCCAGCCTCGACCTGCGCGCGTTCTTGATTCCGGGCGCCGAAGGCGGCGATCCGATCTCGCGTTTCGACGAGCAAGGTCACCTCGAGCGCGAGGTCGAGATCCAGTTGCCGAACGGCTCGACGCGCTGGGTCTCGAGCACCCAGATGATCCTGCTCGATGGCGAGGGAGACCTGGTGATCGATGGCCTGGTCCAGGACATCTCCGAGCTCAAACAGTCCCAGCGCTCGCTCGAGCGCCGAGCCGAGCAGCTCGGCGAGTCCAACATCGGGTTGAAGCGTTTCGCGGCGTTGGCCTCCCACGAACTCCGCGAGCCGTTGCGGATGATCGAGAAGTACACTCGGTTGCTCGCCGAAGAGTACGGGAGTCGGCTCGATCCCGAAGCGGGCGAGTACCTGTCGTTTGCCCTCGATGGCGCCCAGCGTTTGCAACGGATGCTCACCGACTTGCTGACCTTCTCCCAGGTAGAGGTGACGTCGGCGTCGTTCGAAAGGGTGTCGTGCCAGGAGGTCGTCGAGAAGGTGTTGCGGGATCTCGAAGGGCGGATCCGGGAGGCCAACGCGGTGGTGACCGTGGAGCCGCTGCCGACCGTGCTCGGCGATCGCAGCCAACTCGAGCTGTTGTTCAAGAACCTGGTCGAGAACGCAGTCAAGTTCCACGGTGACCAGCTGCCGCGAGTGACCG
>JAQBHE010000153.1:0-5663 GCA_032128015.1 Holophagae bacterium | reverse complement strand
CAGTTTGCCGTCACGCGTGCGATAGTGCAACGGATCGTTCGCCTTCTCGTCGGCCGAATAGCGCTGCAGATAGCCGTGGTCCTGGAAATCGAGCACCTCACCGCTGCCCGTCTGCTTGACCGGGTCCCACGCCAGCAGGTGCCCGGACATGGTCTCCGGGGGTGTGTCCTCGGCGACCACTTCGGCGGTGACTCCGGGCATCAGGTCGAGCACCGCTTGTGGCACGTCTTTGGCCTGCATGACCCGGACGCCGAGGTTCCACTGGCCCTCGATGTGTTTGTAGGCGGGGTCGGGAACGTAGATGTTCGACATCTCCTGGGCCGGGATGTAGACCAGCCCGGTCTTCGGGTTGAACGCCATCGGGTGCCAGTTGTGACCGCCGAGCGGCCCTGGGAAGATCGCCGCCACCTGCGCGCCGTAACGGACGCCGGGGAGCTCCACCGGGCGGCCGGTCGCCATGTCGACGTGGCTCGCCCAGGTCACGGTCACGTACTTCTCGGCCGAGATCAGCTCGCCGGTGGCGCGGTCGAGGACATAGAAGAACCCGTTCTTTGGCGCCTGCATCAGCACCTTGCGCACGATGCCGCCATAGGGCAGCTCGGCGAGCAGGATCGGCTGGGTGGCGGTGTAGTCCCAGCTGTCGCCCGGGGTGGTCTGGTAGTGCCAGACGTACTCGCCGGTGTCGGGGCGCAGCGCCACGATCGACGACAGAAATAGATTGTCGCCACCGCCCGGCGAGCGGATCTCGCGATCCCACGGCGAGCCGTTGCCGACCCCCACGTAGACCAGGTCGAGCTCGGGGTCATAGACGAACGAGTCCCACACCGTGCCGCCGCCGCCGTTCTCCCACCAGTTGCCGTTCCAGGTCTTGGCCGCCATCTCCATCGCCGGGCTCTCGAAGCCGTCGGCCGGGTTGCCGGGGACGGTGTAGAAGCGCCACGCGAGCTTGCCGGTCTGGGCGTCGTACGCCGAGAGGTAGCCGCGCACGCCGTACTCGGCGCCACCGTTGCCGATCAGCACTTTGCCCTTGACCACCCGCGGCGCGCCGGTGATGGTGAACGGCTGGCTCTGGTCGACCGTGACCGTCGACCACAGGACGGCGCCGGACTCGGCGTCGAGCGCGACCAGTCGGCCGTCGAGGGTGCCGAGGTAGACCTTGCCGTCGTAGAGCGCGGCGCCGCGGTTGACCACGTCGCAGCACGCCTTCATCGCGGTCTCGCGCGGAACCTTGGGGTCATAGGTCCACAGCGGCTCGCCGGTGACCACGTCGAGGGCGTAGACCACACTCCAAGCACCGGTGGTGTACATCACACCGTCGACCACCAGCGGTGTTGCTTCGAGTCCGCGCTTGGTGCCGGTCTCGTAGATCCAGGCGATCCCGAGCTCGCCGACATTCGAGGCGTTGATCTGGTCGAGCGGGCTGTAGCGCTGCTCCTTGGTGTCGCGGCCGTACGACAGCCAGTCGCCGGGCCGGGCGTCGGCGGCGATCAGGGCGGCCTGGTCGACGGTGTAGGCGGCCTGGGTGCGGCGCTGGGTCTGGGCGCGCAGCGCGACCCCGGCGACGGTCGTGATCGCCAGCACCACGACCACAGCCAGCATCAGAGCTGGTCGCGGGTGCCAAGAGATCTTGCGGGTCGAGATTCGGTCATTCATGTTGGCACCTCCCATGCCCGGAAAGCCTCGCTGACGAGGTCCCCTAGGCCACATATGTCGAAGTCGATGGCGAGCCGGCAGGGATTCTACAGGCGCGGGCTCTCCGGGGACGGCGACTCGCGGCGAGCTCGTCTACTCACGGGGAGCTCCCGAACAGCAGCTCGGCGATCGCGATCCCCGATTCGCCGGCCACCGCGTACAACAGGAAGACCCGCCCCTCTTCTTCGTAGATCGCCGGGTCGCGAAGCTGATTGACGCGGATGTTGATGGCGTCGCGCACCGACGGCTCGACCGGCAAGTCGGCGCCCTCCCAGTCTTCCTCGGGACGCAGCAGATCGACCGGCTCGCTGGCCTGCCACTGGGACCAGTCGCCGGCGAGCTCGACCGTCGACACCAGGATGCGCTCGGGGGCGTCGCCAACCCGGGTCCAGAACACCCACAGCGTGTCGCCGCGCACCAACAACGCTGCGTGACGCTGGGTGGGTGGGAACAGCACCGGGCCCTCTTCGAAACCGGCCAGACCGTCGGCCGAACGGTAGAAGATGCCCGGCATCGCCATCGCGTACCAGGCGTCGCGATACTGGAAGGCGTGCAGGTACGACCTGCCGATGAGGTCGGGCAGGGCGGTGAAGTGGATGCCGTCGCGCGAGCGCGCGACCCGGGTGTGCTGACTGCGGAAGCCGTCGAGGCCATGGTAGTAGAGGACGATCTCGTCGAGGTCGGCGCGGACGTGGGCATCGGGCGACGCGATGTGGGGCAGGGTCGCGCTCAACAATGCCGTCGGCACGCCCTCGGTCGTCTGACGGGCGTAGTCCTCGAGGCTGGAACCATCCGGGAGCTTGTCGGGCACCGGCGCGGCCTTGGTCAAGAAACCTGACTCGGCCAACTGCAGCGTGCCCGGCTCCCAGGTGGTCCACGGTCCTTCGAGCCGGTCGGCATAGGCGAGCCGGATGTACGACCCCTTGTGGTCGGCCAAGTAGAGGTAGTACCGGCCGAGGCGATCCGGCAGCCAGTCGGGTACCCGGATCAGCGACGGTCCCTGGACGTTGGTCCCCATCCGCGCGTCCATGTCGGGTCGAACGATCGGGTTGCCGGGAAGCCGGACCACGCGCACGGTGGTGCCGCCGATCTCGACTCCGGCCGGCGTCGCGGCGGGCGCTGGCGAGCTCGAAGTCACGGCTTGCTCGCTCCCAGAGGAGTCGGCACACGCCATCGCGACCCCGACGACCAATGCCAGCCATGGCAGCTCGGACCACACACTCCTGGGCACAAGCGCGAGTCTAGACCGACTTCCCGATGTTCGAGGTCGGACCTGGCGCATCACGTTCTCTTTCGACGGTAGGGATTGCGACCAAGTTGACTACGAGAACTGCCGCTACGTAAGGTCACTTTCGATGATGCACGATCCTCCCCATCCCGGTGAGATTCTCCGCTCTGACTACCTCGAGCCGCTCGGCCTGAGCGTCACCTCCGCAGCCAAAGCTCTGGGGGTGACACGAAAGACGCTGTCGGCGGTGGGAACGAGCGCGCGGGCATCAGCTCGACCATGGCTCATCGTCTATCGAAGGCCCTGGACACGAGCCCCGAGCTCTGGATGAACCTGCAGAGTCAGTACGATCTTTGGCAGGCGCGCGAGACCGATGTTCGGAGCGTCCAGCGGCTTGTCTCTGGGTAGCAGCATCTCGTGCGCTTAGAGACCCTGGTCGACGCCGCCGCCCGGGTTCGCCGCCGCGGCAAGCGCCTCGACAAGCTCGCTGTGTTGGGCGAGCTGCTGTCCTCGCTCGAGCCCGACGACATCGAGATCGCGGCCTCGTTTCTTTCCGGCGAGCTCCCCAATGGTCGCATCGGCGTTGGCTATGCCATGGTGCGCCAGGTCTTGGCCGAAGAGAGCGCCGCGGCCGACGCGATTCGCGGTGACGCTCTCACTCTCGAAGATGTCGCGCGGACCTTCCGCGACATCGCTGCCACCAGCGGCGCGGGCTCGCAGCAGCGTCGGCGGGCCCTGCTCTTGGATCTGTTCGCGCGCGCCAGCAGCGACGAGAGGGACTTTCTCGCTCGCCTGCTTCTCGGAGAACTTCGCCAGGGGGCGCTCGAGGGAATCCTGATCGACGCCCTGGCGAGGGCCACCGGCATCGAGCTCGATCGGATTCGACGCGCCGCGATGATTTCCGGTGACACGCGACAGGTGGCGATCGCCGCTCTGACCTCGGGCGTCGAGGCCCTGGACGGTTTCCGTGTCGAGGTGTTCCGACCGCTTCAGCCGATGCTCGCCCAGCCCGCCGAGAGCCTGAGCGAGGCCCGCGCGAGAGCGCTCGGCGGCCTGCCCGTGGTCGTGAACAGCGACCAAGAATCGCCCGACGACGACCCCGAAAACGGATGGAGCGGACTCGCTCTCGAGCTCAAGATCGACGGCGCGCGGGTCCAGGTCCATCGTCGTGGCGACCAGGTGCGTGTCTTCTCCCGCCAGCTCAACGAGGTCACCGACTCGGTCCCCGAGATCGTCGATCTCGCGCGTGCCCTTCCTTGCCGAGAGATCATCCTCGACGGCGAGGCGTACGCGGTCCGCGCCGACGGACTCCCTCATCCCTTCCAGGCCACCATGCGCCGTTTCGGGCGCCGTCTCGACGTGGCGCGCCTTCGTAAGCAGCTGCCGCTCGAGGTGCGGTTCTTCGACGGCCTCTACCTCGACGGCGAAGAGCTCATCGACCTCCCGCTCGCGGAGCGCTGGCGACGCATCGCGACCATCCTGCCCGAGCCGACCCACATCCCGCGCCTCGCTCCCGACCGGCCGGCACAAGCCGAGCGGTTCCTCCGGCAAGCGCTGGACTCGGGCCACGAGGGAGTCGTGGTCAAGGTCTTGAGCTCGACCTACGAAGCGGGAAGGCGCGGCGCCAGCTGGCTCAAGGTCAAGCCGTCGCACACCCTGGACCTCGTGGTGCTGGCGGTCGAGTGGGGCAGCGGCCGGCGTCGCGGCAAGCTGAGCAACCTCCATCTCGGCGCTCGCGACGAGCGGACCGGCGATTTCGTCATGCTGGGCAAGACCTTCAAGGGCCTGACCGACGCGATGCTCGCGTGGCAGACCGAAAGGCTCCTCGAGCTCGAGATCCGAGAGCCGGGCGATCCCGACGAAAAGCATCGCCACGTGGTCTCGGTCCGCCCCGAGCTGGTGATCGAGATCGCCTTCAACAACATCCAGGCCTCGCCCCAGTACCCAGCCGGCATGGCGCTGCGCTTTGCCCGGGTCAAGCAGTATCGCGAAGACAAGTCAGCCGCCCAGGCGAGCACGATCGACGAGGTTCGGGCGATCTTCGAACGCGAGGCGGCAGGCACGAGCGATAGTCCGTGATGCTCTCCCTCGCGACCGCAGACCACGAAACGACCACGGAATCGGTGACTCCCGCTCGAAGGGCGCGATACGATCGCCGCTACCGCCGAAAGGAAACGTTGATCCCCACGAACTCGAGCCCGATGGTTCCCTCGACGCCGTTCCGAGCCAGCAGCCGGGCGCTGGTTCTCGGCGTTCTTGTCGGCGTCACGACCATCGGCGGCCTCGCCGACGTCGCCGGCGGCCAGGAGCTCGAGGGCACGTCCGCGACGGCGGCGGCTCCGGTCGCCGCGGAGCTCGTCGAAGTGATCGTCGAGAGCGGCGGTCTGCGGATCGTGAGCACCGCACCGATCCGATCGATCAGCGCAATGGTCGACGACGACGGCAGGCCCAACATCGTCCTCGCGGATCACCATCTCGAGGCCGACTCGGCCCGACGCGCATATCGTGGCGGTTGGCTCGAGAAGCTCGAGGTGCGATCGGACCAGGGAGACAAGCTGCCTTTCCTGCGCTTGATCCTGACTCCGCGCCGGCCGATTCGGTTCCGGCTCCAGCAGGAGGAGGGGGCCGCGGGAGACCAGGAGACCGTGTGGTTGCAAATCGCTGGCGACGATGGCTCCTGGCTGCCGATCGGTCGCGGGCACGAGCTCGAGCCAGGGGAGGAGATCGAGGCGCCGGTCGTCGA
>JAQBHE010000152.1:0-2793 GCA_032128015.1 Holophagae bacterium | reverse complement strand
CCTCCTGGTTGGCGGGGCACTCCTTGCCGAGCCGCGCGAGCGGCGCAGTGAGCGACGCCAGTGTCGGCACGGAGGGATCCGGGTGGCGCAGGTCGAGCGTCGAGGTGAGGTCGCCGACCGTCTCGCGCCGCCACGCGGTGGTCGACTTCATCGACGGCCAGTACTGGCTCGAGGACCTTTCGAGCGGGGGCGGGGTATCGGTGAACGGCGAACGGGTCGAGAAGCGAGCACTGGTCGCCGGCGACATGATCGAGATCGCCGGTACCACCTTCGAGTTCGAGGTCGTCGCACCGAGCTGAGAGCTGTCGATCAGGTGGGCGGAGCGCTGGCGATTCGGCGGATGGCTGCCACCGACCGCCGCACCTCGGATTCGGTGGTGCGGTGGTTCATGACCACCAGGCGCAGCGCGGTGCGGCCGCCGAGGTCGGTGCTGGAGAGCATCAACGTCCCATCTTCGAGAATCGCTTCCACCAGTAGGCGGTCGCGCGCGGAACGTTGTTGCTCGGTCTCTCCGAACCGAAGGCGATGGCGAAAGACGACGATCGAGAGACTTGTCGGCACCACCACTTCGAGATCCGGGTCCTCTGCGATCAGGGTCTCAGCGAGGCGCGCCAGCTCGAGGTCGTGCTCGACCTCGCGGCATAGACGATCGAGGCCGACCGAGCGAATGAGCATCCACACCGAGAGCGCGCGCGCCGGCCGCGACAGCTCCGGCCCGCGATCGAAGAAGTTGACTTCGTGGCGCGGAACGTCTTGGAGGTAGTGAGCGTCGCTCCGAAACGCCCGTTCCAAGAGCTCGCGGTGGCGACACAGCGCGCAGCCGACGCCCATCGGCACGTACAACCACTTGTGAGGATCGAGAGTGAGCGAGTCGGCCCGATCCATCCCCCGAAGTAGACCCCGACCGTGCTCGGACAACGCGGCGAAGCCGCCGTACGCTCCGTCGACGTGCAGCCACAGATTCTCGCCGGCGCAGAGGTCGGCGATCTCGTCGAGCGGGTCGACGGCGCCGGTATTGGTCGTGCCGGCGTTGGCGCAGACCAGCATCGGCAGCCGGCCCGCGTGCCGGTCGGCGCGGATTTGGTCGTGGAGCTGGCGGCAGTCGAGCCGGAACTCGTGGTCGGACTCGATGACCCGCAGCGACTCGTCGCGAAAGCCGAGCACCCGCGCCGCTTTCGCGAAAGAGTGGTGGCCCTGATCGGAAACGTAAAGGACGCCGCGTTCGAGTCCGGTCGGGCCGTAACGCTCGCGGGCGGCGGCGAGCCCGGTGAGGTTTGCCAGCGAGCCGCCACTGGTGAGCACGCCGGCGGCTTCTCCCGGGTAGCCGACGGCCTCAGCGATCCAGCGCAGCACCACCAACTCGAGGGTGACGAAGCTGGCGCCACCGAGCCAGCTGCCGACGAAGGCGTTGGTGCCAGCGGCGAGGAGCTCGCCGAGGAAGCCGTAGAAGCTCCCGGGCACTGGGATGTACGCGTGGAACCGCGGGTGGTTGACCCGCGTCATCGCCGGGACGATGCGCTCGAACAGAAAGTCGATGCTGGAATCGGCGCCGAGTCCTTGCCGCGGCAGCGGCTCGTCGATGCTCGCCAACAGTTGCGGAGAATCCGCTCGCCTGGCAACCCGTCGATCGGATAGCCGGCCCTGGTCGGCGAGCACCGCGTCGACCGCGGCGTACCCCAGCCGTCGCATCTCCTCGAGCGACGGATCGAGGCCGCGTTCGGCGCCTGTTCCCAGCGTTGGCGCGGCAGGTGTCGGCTCGGAAGGATCTGACATCGGCGTAGGCACTTCGAGGCTTGGGTTCGACGCTCCGTCGCCGGCCCGCGACGCTTCGTCGCCGAGCTGTGACGCTTCGTCACCGATCTGCGTCTGAGGCGCGGATGCTAGTCGACGCCGGTCCGTGGTTGGGGTCAGAGGCAACCGCGGAGGTAGCTCTCGAGGCGGTCGCGGGCAAGCTCGGGCTCGAGGAAGCGAACCCCCATTCCCGAAAGCAGGTTGGTGTTGCCGGCGCGCTCCGCAGGCACGACCTGGACGACCACCGCGTGAATCTCGATCGAGGCGGAATCGCGGGGGAGCCGCAGCAACAGGCGCACGGTTTGGTCGATCGCCGCTGGTTGGGGCGTCGAGACGAACAACCGGCCGGTTCTCATGTCGCGGTCGTAGAGCTGTTGGAACTGCTCGTCGCTGCGGAACTGGACCGGGTAGGTGAGCAGCGGAACAGAGGTGCCGGGGATCCGCGACGGCCCCGGTCCTGGCGGGTTCTCGGGGGGGTGTCGAAGTCCTCGGGGCAGCGAACCGGGAACTGCCACGTCCTGCAGTTCGTGCCCGGAGCTCGAGGCCGGAGAATCGTCCGGCGACGGGAGGTTCGTCTCCAGCGGGTCGCGGCCGGACCGGACCCCGTGGCCGCTACGGACCGAGCGCGATACCTCGGCCAAGAGCTCCTCGACATTGAGGAAACGCACGCCCATGCCACCGGTCCTTACCTGGCGCAGCGCGAATGGAACCGCTTCGGCTCGGGCCACCACCGCGTCGATCTGGAAAGACCCGCGGTCGCCTTCGATATCGGCTTCGATTCGGCCGTTGCGACCGATCGGATGAGACGTCGTGATGAACATCCCGGAGTGAGAGATGTTGGCGGTGAAGCCGAGAAACCTCTCCGAGGGGTCGGCCTTGCGCCAGAACCGCACCGGTAGGCGCGCGGACCAGCGGGCCGTGGATCGTTTCTCCGCCATCGTGATCGAGCCTCGAGTCGAATTCTAACCGGTGTCGTCGGCGAGGTTGCTCGGGCGTCATCCT
>JAQBHE010000151.1:0-3819 GCA_032128015.1 Holophagae bacterium | reverse complement strand
GCCGACACCTGGCCGAGCCCGAGCGCCAGTCCCGCAGCGAGCCACGCCAGCCCGGCAGCCACCGCGGCCGCAGTCGCGAGCGGAATCCGCAGGCCGCCGAACGCCGCCACCAAGATCAGAGCGCAGCCCAGGATCGACGAGCCCAGGGTCGAGCGCAGATCGTGACGGATGATCCGCTCGTCCTCGAAGGCGTAGAGGGGCCCGCCGGCCGCCAAGAACTCGAGGTTCGAGCCGACCTCGGCGCGCACCGCCGCAAACGCTCGCTCGAGCTCGGCGGCCAGCGCCCCGCCGGCACGCGGATCGAGCTCGCCGGCGGTCGGGGTGATCGAGACCAGCGACGCCCTTCCGGTCGGGCTCAGGAAGGTCGAGGTAAGGAGGTCGAGCGGCAGCGCCGAGCCGACCGCGTTCGCCGCCGGCAGCTCCTCGAAGAAGCCCAGCGGATCGCGACGAAGCAGCGGCGCCAAGGCGTCGCGACCGGGGAGCAGAATCTCGCGCCGCAACCGGGCAACCCGCTGGTGCACGGCCGCCGGCCCAACCCGCGACTCGACGCCCTCGAGCCAACGATCTTCGGGCATCAACAGCGGCGCTCGCGGCGCCACCCAACGCAAGAAGAACTCCTCGTCGGCCTCTTGGACGCCCGACCGTACCGCCGCAATCCCCGGTCGTCCCTCGAGCTGTTGCTCGAGCGCCCAGGCGCCTTCGAGCAGCCGCTCTCGATCGCTCCCACCGCCGGCCAGCCGGATCACCACGAAGATCTTCTCGGCGCCTTCGAAGCGAGTCAGAAAGGTGCGATAGGCGGCCGCCGACGGCGAGTGCTCTGGCAGCAGGTCGGCGAGCTCGACCGACGGCCGCAACCGAGACGCCGGGTAGAGGGCTAGTGCGGTGATCAGAAGGGTGGCGGCGGCGACCCAGCGCGGCCAGCGTGGAGGCGACGCGTGCTCGCCCTCCCAATCGGTCACGCCGACGCCCCCGCGTCGACGTGCAAGGCCTCGCCAGTGATCGACGCCGCGGCGTCGGAAAGCAGGTACAACACCGCCTCGGCCACCGCGCCCGCGTCAACTCCGGCCCGGAGCGCCTCGCCCGCCCGCAACCTCTCCACAGCGGTCTCAGAAAGCTCTGCGGTCATCGCGGTGGCGACGAACCCGGGCACCACGGCGTTGACCCGGATGTTGCGCCCCCCCATCTCCCGCGCCAAACAGCGAGTGAGCGCCAGCACCCCGGCCTTGGACGCGGCATAGGCGCTCTGGCCAGCGACACCGCGTTCGGCGCCCAGGGACGCGATGTTGACGATCGCACCCCGGCGGCGCCGCACCATCCCAGGGAGCACCGCCCGGCAACAGCGAAAGGTGCCCCCGAGGTTGGTGTCGAGCACCGCGTCCCAATCGTCGTCCGAGGTCATCGCGAGCAGCCGGCTGTGCTGAATGCCGGCGTTGTTGACCAGGCCGACGATCGGACCCAGTTCGCGCTCGATCTCGAGGACCAAGGTCTTCGGTCGATCGCGGTCGCGCAGGTCGAGACGAAACGAGCGTCCGCGCTCCGGCGCTCGGGCGACCGCTGCATCGGCGCCGCTCGAATCGGATCGCCAGGTCAACGCGACGGCGTGACCCCGGTCGAAAAGCAGCTCCGCGATCGCGCGGCCGAGACCGCGACTGGCGCCGGTCACCAATACGCAGCCCGAAGTCTCGCCGGCGGCGCTCATTTGCCGCCGGTCTCGAAACGCGCGCCGATCACCGCTCGGGCGATTCTCAAGCTGTCGACCAAGGGCCGATAGTGGCTTGTGCGCCGGCCATCGGCAAACCCGAGCTCGACCGGCACCGCGTCGATTCGAAAGCCGCGACGCGCGGCGCGCACCACCACCGCGCTTTCGGCCTCGAACCGCCCTTCAGGAAACGGCATCCGCTCCATCAACCGGCAGGTATAGACCCGGAACCCGGTCTGGACATCGGTAAGTCGCTGGCCGGCCGCGATCGAGATCGCGCCGCTCGAAAGCCGGTTGGTCCAGCGCCGCACCGCGCCCATTCCTTCGAACAGGTGAAAACGCGTCCCGAGCACGAGGTCAGCGCCTCGTGCGAGCGGCTCGAGCAGCTTGGGGATCTCCTCGGGCAGGTGCTGGCCGTCGGCGTCGAGGGTGACCGCGGCGTCGAGGCCCGCCTCGAACACCGACGCGAACGCGGTCCGTAGCGCCGCCCCCTTGCCGCGGTTGCGGTCGTGTTTCATGACCTCGGCCCCGGCGTCACGAGCCGCGGCCGCGGTGCCGTCGGACGAGCCATCGTCGACCACCAGCACGTGCGCCAGAACCGGCAGCGCCGAAGCCACCGCGCGGGCTCGCCGCACCACGTCGGCGATCCATGGTTCTGCCTGGTAGGCCGGAACGACCACCGCGATCGAACCGATCCTCATGACTCGACGCCCTCTAGGACCATCCACGACGCCGATCCTCCGGCGCCGAGCGCGGTGAGCAAGACCCGGCGCGGCCGTACCAGGGGCGAGCCGTCGTGGGGCACCACCCCGAGCTCGGGATCGGGCTCGCGGAACCCGGGAGTCGCGCCGAAGCGCTGACCCAGGCAAGCGAGCGCCCCCGCGGCCAGCACGCTGCCCCCGAACTCGCCGGTCAACGCCTTCGGGGTCACCACCGGCGGCAGCGGCAGGGGTCCCCAGACGCGGCGCAGAATCAGCGCCTCGAGACGATCGCCGCCCACCGCACCGCTGGCGCCCGAGATCACCAGATCGAGACTCGAGGGCTCGATTCCGGCGCGCTCGAGCCGGTGGAGCAAGGCGTCAGCGAGCCGATCTGGACGACGTCCCCAAGCGGTGCGCGGCGCCTCGGGATCGAAGGCGCTGGCCGAGAACAGGAGACGCGCGATCGGTCGACCGCCACGGTCGCGCAGGCGATCTTCGTCCTCGAGCACCCAGATCACAGCACCCTCGGCGGCGATGAAACCGTCGCGGTCGCGATCGAAGGGACGCGCGAGTTCCTCGCCGACGGCGCCCCCGGCGCCGCTGGCGCCGCGCGAGAGGCTCTGGAAGCGGTCCAGCATCGCGTGCAGCAGCGGGTTCATCTCCTCGGCGACTCCGGCGAGCGCGATCGGCGACCGACCCGAGGCCACCAGGGCCGCTGCCTGCGCCGCTGCGATCAAGGGTCCGGCCTCGCGCTGGGTCACCGTGAGGTTGGGGCCGCGCGCCCCGAATCGCAACGCGACTTGGGCCGCGGGCGCGTTGGCCACGGACTCGGTGAACTGCATCGGCGATGCCGCGCCCGGCCCCTCGAGGAAGACCTGACGGAGGATCCGTTCGGTACTGGCAGTCGCACCGTAGCAAGTCGAGAGCACCACCGCCGCGGCCTCGAGCCCTTGCGTGGCGAGCGTCGCGTCGACGACCGGACGGCCCGAGTCCGTCAACAGACCGGCGTCTTCGAGCGCCAGGGTCGCGGCGACCACCGCGAATCGCGAGCTCGGACTCAGCCGCCGCGTCGCGCTCGCCGGCAACCAACGGCCGAGCTCGCTGCCATCGACCAGGCCGGCGCGGCGAGCCGACCGCTCGAGGTGGTAGCCGGCGCTACGGTCGATCTCGGAGAAGCGGGGAATCGCGGCCTCGAAAGCCGCGGCCATCTGCTCGCGACCGCAGCCGCAGGCCGCCACCGGACCCAATCCAGAAATCACCACCGCGGTCACGAAAGCGCTTCCGGAAGACCTGCGAGCACCAGCGCCGCGTTGGCGCCGCCGAATGCCAGGTTGGTCGACAAGGCGCGCGCAGCGGCTGCGATCGGCCGCGGGCGGCGCACCAGTTCGACCGGTGCTATGGGGTCGACTTCGCCCTCCC